>NZ_JABXEM010000150.1:0-27203 GCF_013372595.1 Myxococcus sp. AM011 | reverse complement strand
CCCCACACCCCCTCCCTCGACGCGCCAGGACAACAGGAGCAACGCGCCGAGCCACTCGACACGCCCACCGAGCCCAACGCCCTGCGGTTCCTGGAGCAGGCGACCTTCGGACCCCGGCAGGCCTTTGGCGCCCCGACGCCGCCCATCGACACCGTCGAGCACGTCATGACGGTGGGCATCCGTCAGGCCATCACCGACCAGATCGCCGCGCCGCGCTCCACCTTCGACGGCCTGGCGCCGAATGACCTGGGCTCGCAGTTCTTCTTCCACGCCATCAACGGACAGGATCAGCTCCGGCTGCGCGTCGCCTTCGCGCTGAGCCAGATTCTCGTCGTCTCCCAGAATGGCATCCCCAATGTCATGTCCACGCCGGAGCCCGAGCCGCGCCTGGCGATGGCCAGCTACCTCAACCTCCTGTCCCAGCGCGCGTTCGGCAACTTCCGCCAGCTCATGGAGGACGTGACGCTGCACCCCGCCATGGGCACCTACCTGGACATGGCCAACAACCGGGCCTTCAAGCCCAACGGCCAGCCCATCGAGCCCAACGAGAACTACGCGCGGGAGATGCTCCAGCTCTTCACCCTCGGCCTCCACAAGCTGAATGAGAACGGCACCCCGGTTCTCGACAACCTGGGCCGCACGACGCCCTCGTACACCGAGGCCCAGGTCCAGGCGTTCGCCCACGCGCTCTCCGGTTGGACCTATGCCGGCCCCACCTGCCCCACCGTCGGCCGGACGAATCCGCCTTCGTACGCGGCCCAGATGATGGACTGCGCGGTGAACCACGACGGCACGTCGAAGGAGCTGCTCCGGGGCGTGTGGACCACCCCCAACGGCACGCCTCGCCAGCACCTGAAGGAGGCGCTCGACAACGTCTTCGACGACCCGAACCTGCCCCCGTTCATCTGCAAGCAGCTCATCCAACACCTGGTCACCAGCAACCCCAGTCCCGAGTACGTCCAGGACGTGGTCAACATCTTCAAGAACAACGGCAGCGGCGCCCGGGGTGACCTGCGCGCGGTGATTCGTCGAATCCTCCAGCACGACGAGGCCCGCGGCCCCACGGCGCTCTCCACGCAACTGGCGACGTTCGGCCACCTGCGCTCCCCCGCGCTCCACGTCACCACGCTCGTCCGAGGCCTGAAGGGCACGCTCGACACATCGGGCACGGTGGACCCCGGCGCGAAGCTGAGCTCCTGGAGTCAGTCCATGGGCCAGTACGTCCCCCAGCCGCCGTCTGTCTTCAGCTACTACCCGCCCAACGCGCCCGCTCCGGGCGGCGGGGGCCTGCTCGGTCCCGAGTTCGCCATCCTGGACACGGCCACCATCACCGCGCGCGCCAATGTGACACATGACCTGCTCTTCGTGGGTGCCACGGCCGCCGCGGGAGTCCTCATCGACTTGAGCGCCCTCCCCAACAACTCCAGCGACACCGTGCAGTGGCTCAACCGCTACTTCCTGCACGGCACAATGTCCCTGGAGCTGCGGGACGTCGTCCTCAATGCCATCTCCCACCCCGATGCCGGCGACACCCTGCGCAGGAAGAAGCTCGCCGTCTACCTCACGTCCCTCGCTCCCGAATTCCAGATCCAGAGGTAGCCCATGAGCTTCTCACGACGACAATTCCTCCGTGGCACCTCGCTGGGCCTGGGATATCTCGCCGTCTCCTCCCCCATGCCCGGCTGGCTCGGCAACGCCACCGCCGCGACGCTGTCTGGCTATGCCGGCTACCGCGCGACGGTGTGTGTCTTCCTGCTGGGTGGCAATGACACCAACAACGTCCTCGTCCCCCGGGACAGCACCGGCCACGCGCAGTACCTGGACGCGCGGTCCACGCTCGGCATTCCCCTGGCCGAGCTGCGCCCCATCAACCCCGTGAACATGGCGGCGGGCGCGTATGGACTCCACCCCTCGCTGCAGAAGCTCCAGGCGCTGTTCGAGCAGGAGCGCGCGGCCTTCGTCTGCAACGTGGGACCGCTCACCCTGCCCATGCGCAAGGCGGACTACGAGAGCGGCGCCGTCCCCCGACCCGACAACCTCTTCTCCCACAGCGACCAGCAGGACGCCTGGGCCAGCGGCATCTCCAACCCCTCCACCGTGGATCTGCCAGCGGCGCTCGAGGGCAAGGCCACCGGCTGGGGCGGACGCACCGCCGACCGCCTCCACACGCTCAACCCCGGCGAATACCCGGAGGTGACGTCCTTTGGCGGCAAGGCCCTGTACACCACGGGCGCCGAGCGCCAGGCGATGATGGTGTCCTCCTCGGGAATCCTCGAGATGAAGCAGACGGCCGACGCGGACTTCAACACCCTGCGCACGGAGGCGCTCGCGGACGTGGTGGCGCTCCACAACAACGTCACGCTGGAGGCGTCCTACGGCGGCGTCTTCACCACCGCGCAGACGTTCTCCGCCGCTCGCGCCACCGCGCGCGACGCCGCCTGGAACGCGCTGCCCCTGGCGACGCGCGAGCACATCGACGGCCTCTTCGCCGCGCCCCAGGGTGTGACGGGCTGGACGCTGCACACGCAGCTCTACCAGGTGGTCCGGGACCTCATCGCCGGCGCGGCGCCGTCCGCGAGCGGAGGCCTGGGCGTGCGCCGCCAGATGTTCTCCGTGGGGCTCGGCGGCTTCGACACGCACGTGGGCCAGGAGGCCACGCAGAACGCCCTGCTCCTCCAGGTCGACTTCGCGCTGGACGCCTTCCAGCAAGCGATGACCCGCTTGAAGACCGAGGGGCTCTTCGGCGTGAATCCTCCCCAGGCCACGCTCTTCACCATGAGCGACTTCGGGAGGACGCTGGCGGAGAACTCAGACAAGGGCTCCGACCACGGCTGGGGCAGCCACGCCATCGTCCTGGGAGATCGCGTCCAGGGCCGCCGGCTCCATGGCACCTTCCCCAGCCTGGACCTGTCCTCCGGCGCCGCGAGCAACCCGGACTCCGTCGACGCCAAGGGCCGCTGGTTGCCTTCACTCTCCGTGGACCAGTACGGCTTCACCCTGGCGACGTGGCTGGGACTGGGCGGCGTGGCTGATCGCGACCACGCCTTCCCCAACCTCACCAACTACGTCGCCGCCGCGACCTCCGGAGGCTTCCCCGCCGCCGCGCGCGCCTACCGGATTCCGTTCCTCCTGTCGGACCCCTGAGCGGCCGTTTCCAGAGGGGCGCGGGATCACTTCCCCCTTCATCCACCCCGCGCCCCTCGACCTCCTGCGTCACCTCACTCCGGTGTCAACAATGACAGCCCGAAAATGGTAGGGCCATTCCGCTGTTTCGGGCCCTACCTGATAAACCCTTGAAACCGGTGTGTTCGCTAACATACTGTGCGCATGCGTTCATGTTTCGCATGGGCGCACTCATTTTCACATGAGGGGGACATTCCATGGCAGCAGACGCAGCGACGAACGTTTCCGACGCCCTGGCCACGGTTGACAACATCGCCATCCAGGTCGAACAGGCGCTGTACAAACTGTATCTGGCGGTGAGCGGTACGGGTTTCAAGTCCATCACCGACAAGATTGCCGTCATCTGGACGCCGGTACGCAACGTGCTGAGCTCGGTGCTCAAACAAGTCGAAGGTCTCATCAAGCCGCTGATGGACCCGGCGGTCGTCACCTCCATCAAGGACGTGCTGGAGGCGGGCCGAGACCTGGTGAACTCCACGTTGGACTTGCTGCCGGACTCCGCGCGGAACCTGGCGCTGACGGGGCAGCGGTTCCTGAACATCATCGTCGACTTCGTGGGAGCCGGCGTCGAGCACATCGTCGCCATCGTCGACCTGCTGCTCAACGTGGGCAAGGCGCTCATCGGCGAGGTCTCCACGCTGGCGGCCGCCACCATCGCCGCGCTCCGCAAGACGGGTGTGCAGATTCCCGCCACCAATCCCTGATTCAACCCCAGTCGTCTGTCACGGTTCCTGGTGTGTCGCGGGCGTCTTGGCTCGCCGCCAGTGTATTCAGCGTGTCGTCACGGCCCTGCGCACGCTTTTCTCAATCCAGTGTCTATGAATAGGACCGTGCCCCGCCAGGGGTGGGCGTGAGCCCAGGTACGCGGTCCAGGGAACCTGCACCCGGAGCAGGGTTTTCGACCCCCTCGCATGCGAGGGTCGGGGAGCGTATGGCCACAGGTCTCATCATTCCTGGTGTCCAGGTCACGGTCGTCAAGGAAGTGTTGCCCCAACAGCTTGCACCGTCTGGGGTTCTTGGAATCACAGGCTTCTTGGAGTCAGCCAACGGCACGGTCGTCCGCGCCAGCAGCTGGTCTCGCTTCCTGGAGGTGGCCGGACGCGCGAGCGCCTACAGCCTCCCGGAGGCGCGCCAGGCGTTGGACAATGGCGTCTCCGAGCTGGTGATTTCGCCCCTGCCCGCCACGGCCGGTGCTGTCGCGTCGATCGCCGTCGCGGCCGACAACAGCAAGTATCCGCCGGGGCACGTTGGCGACAAGTTCGGCGCCACGTTCATCGCGAGAGCTCCGGGCCTGTGGGCCAACGGAATCACGCTGAAGGTCACCTACCGGAACAACATCGACCTGACGGTTTCGTTCGACGTGGAGGTCACCCACCCCGCCAGCGGTTCGGTGGAGGTGCTGCGCAACGTCAACTCGGCGTCGCTGACGTCGACGCTGGACACCTCGTCGTTCATCAAGGTGGACACCACGAAGGGCGTGGGCTGGCCCACCGCGGGCACGTACACGCTCGCCACGGGCAAGGACGCCACGCCGGACGACTATGCCACCGCGCTGGGGCGCCTGAAGGACCAGCCGGACGTGGACCTGGTGCTCGCGGCGGTGCAGGACTTCTCCGACCGGGCCAAGCTGACGCGCATCTACGGCGACGTCATCAGCCACTGCAACACGCTGAGCGGCGAGAGCAAGGGCCGGCTCGGCTTCGGGCAGGTCCCGCCCGCCGGGACGCTGGTGGAGAACGCCCAGCTCGCCTCCAACCTGGTCAGCGACAGGTTCGTGCTCGTCGCGCCCCACGGCACGGTGGGCGCGGTCGCCGGCCTGGTGGGAAGCCTGGCGCCGCACCAGTCGCCCACCTTCAAGCGCGTCTCCGGCCTGAACGAGACGCTGGTGAGCGTGGAGGACCAGAAGGCGCTGTTGCGTGCCTTCACGGTCCCCGTCGTCACGGAGCGCGGCCGGGGCACCATCGTGGTGCGCGGCCTGACGACGGACGGCGACCAGATCAACGTCCGCCGCGTGGCGGACCGCGCGGTGCGCACGCTGAAGATGGTGGGTGACCTGTTCATCGGGTTGCTCAACAACGCCGACGGGCGCAGTGCCCTGAAGCAGAAGCTGGTGGAGGCGCTGGTGCAGATGCAGAAGGACGGCGCCATCGTCCCCTCCACCGACGGGAAGGATCCCGCCTTCAAGGTGGAGGTCTATTCCTCGCAGGCGGACTTCGCGCTCGGAATCGTCAGGGTCAACATGGCCGTCAGACCCGTGCGCGCCATCGACTACATCTACGCGACCATCACGGTCCAGGTCTGATGAAGGAACGCACCGATGCCAACGGTATTCTCTGCCAACCGTAGCAGCATCCTCGTCGACGGAGAGGCCGTGGACGGCCTCCAATCCATCGCATTCCGAGTGGTCACCGAGCGCGAGGACATCCGCGCCATCGGTTCCAACGAGCGCGTCGACGTCATCTTCGGCCTGCGCACCGTCATCGGTGAGCTGGTCATCCGCTCCGCGGCCGTGAAGCTGGACACCCTGCTCTCCGAGCGCGGCAAGTTCCAGCTCGTGGCGAACCTCAAGCGCACCGAGGGCACGGACGACACGCGCACCCTGTCCTTCGACGACTGCTTCGTCGAGGGCAAGTCGTTCCAGATGGACGCACACGGCAGCGCCGCCACGACGTACGCCTTCACGGCGACGCGCATCCGCGAGGAGTAGGCCGTGAGGGAGGCGCCCGCCAGCTCAAGCACGGAGTCCGGTGCGGCGCCGATCTCCCTGGAGATCGACGGCCGGACCTTCCACCTCCACCCCGGAGTCAGCTCCGGGGCGCTGGAGGTGGAGTGCTCCACCGGCGAGCGTCTCGCACTCCATCCATGGAGCTTCGAGGCGCACCTGCGGGCGCTCGACCTGCACGCGCGGCTGGATGGCGCGGGCCTGGCCTTCGATACCGAGGGCTTCGCCTTCGATGTGCTGCGGGACTCGGGGGTGCCGGAGTCACTCCACGCGGAGCTGGCACCGCTCGCGCTGTGGTGGGCCGTGGGTGGGGCGAAGGAGCCTTCCACCCAGGCGCCGCCACCGGGTTGGGTGCGGGCAGGTGACGTGCGTGCCCGGCTGCGGCCCTGGACCTTCTCCGAGCGCTCCCGGGCGCTCGAGGACAGCCTCACCGCACAGCCAGATGGTTCGAAGGAGCTGAGCCTGGAGCGCTACCTGCGCTCGATGCTCGCCGTGTCCGTCGTGGAGCGGATTCCCTCGGCGCCACTGGAGACGCTGGATGGCGCGAGCACCGCCGCGCTGCTGGAGGCCGTGGTCGCGCTCAACGCGGGGGACGAGCGCGATGAAGACCGCACCCTGCGCGCCTCCGACAAGGAGTCCCGCGTCCTCGCTGAAGTGACGTTGAAGCTCTGTCGTGCCCTGGGGTGGACGCCTTCCCAGGTGTGGGCGACCCCCGCCGCCGAGGTGGACCGGTTGCTCGCGATGTTGCAGCTCACGGAGCCTCGTGCTCCCACCCCGGCCCCGACTCCGAGGCCGAGGGGACTCTCCGACTTTCCCGACGCGGTGGTCATTCAGGTGGAGGACGACTGATGCGCACGACGTTCACCACCTCCGAGCTGACCTCGCGACTCGCCCGCCCGGCGTTTCGAGCACTCGAAGGGGTCGCTCGACAGCTCGGCGTCAAGCTGCCCGCTCAAGCGCGGGACGCTGATTCGTATGAGGAGTCCTCGCGGGCGACTCCTGGCGGCGACGCCGCGCAGGGGCCCTCCGTGGAGGAGACGCGGGCCACGGCTTCGCATGGCCACGCGGCCTCGGGCCCGCTCGCGCCGCGGTCCTCTCCGGTGGTTCGGCCTGGAGCCGCCGGTGCCTCCACGGCACTCGCCGACACCGCGCCCAGGTCCGTCGTGTCTTCGCGCATCCCCGTCACGCCGAGTGCCCCGCGCGCTTCCGAGGTCAGTGGGTCCGTGAGTCCTGCGTCCGAGGAGTGGGCCGCATCACCTCTGGACCTGGCGCCTTCCTCGAAGCGGACCGGGCTGTCCTCGGCCAACGACCTCGCATCTTCCGCGAAGAGCCTCGCGCACGCTTCGGCCAGCGACCTGACGCCTTCCTCGAAGAGCCTCGCGCACGCGTCGGCGCCTTCCACGAACAGCATCGCGCCCGTCTCGGCCAGCGACCTCACGCCTTCTTCGACGAGCATCGGGCGGCCTTTGGCCAGCGACCCGCGCGACTCTGGACTGGCGCATGCGGCCGACGCGAGCCCCGAGACTTCTCAAGCGCCCCATCCGACGTGGCCCGAGTCGGGTGCTCGGCACGCGTCCTCGTTGCCCTTGGATTTCTCGGCGGGCGCCTCGCGACGTTCGGAGCTCCCGGACAAGGGCGCGCCTGCTTCGAGTCACACCGCCGAGACAGCGTCCGCGCCGTCACCGCACAGAGCGCCCGAGGAGCACTCCGCCACGAGCAGCGATGCGCCCTCCGGGCTCCGCGTCTCCGTCAAGTCCCCGGAGCCACGACCGCTCCAGAAGAAGGTCGTCCGATTGATGCGGCCGTTGCCGCCTCCCTCCGAGGCTCCAGCAACGGAGAGCGGCCCCACGGTCCAGCGCGTCGGTCCTCCCACCGCGCGCCTCGCGGACGCTCCGCGCCACGAGGCTCTGGAAGCCGTGCACGGCCCTCACTACGAGGGAGTCACCTCGACGAGCGCCACGCCACGTCTCCCCGCCTCGCCCGTCGAAGCCACCAACGAGACGCGCACGAGCATCGCGCCAGTGCTCCCCGTCTTGCGCGTGCTGTCCACGACGCCCGCCGCCCTCCATTCTCCGGCGGCCGTCCCGACGACACCCGCCGCGGCTCACGCTCCGTCCGAGGCCGTGGCGACGAGGCCCACGGTGCGCCCCGTCGCGCCCTCGGGCTCACGGCCCAAGGCCCGGCTCACCTTCACGCCGCCCGAGCCCGTGGCCCCCTCGTCGTCGCCCGAGCCGGAGCGCGCGGCACCTCCGGCGTCGCTGGCCACGTCGCACGTCGCGCGGCAGGTCAACCAGGGCGTGACGCCCGTGCTCGAACGAGCGCAGCAGCTCACGCACGAGTCACTCACCATCGACCGCTCCTCGCGCTCCACCACCGCTCCGAGCGCGGACTCCGGCACCAACGCGGCGGTTCGCAACACGTTCAACGTGAACGTGCAGGTGGGCACCGACACCGCGACGTCGGGCATGGACCGGCGCACGCTGGAAGACACGCTGGTGGACATCCTTCGCGAGACGGCACGCCGTCACGGACTGGAGGTCTGAGCCCATGGCCGGCATCGGATACTCCGTGACCATCGGCTCGCTCCGAGCCTCCAACAAGGCCCGCCAGGGGCAGGCCTTCATCCGCTCCATCACCAGCGAGCTGACCATGGACGGCGCGGGCGGCCGGTGCACCGTCGAGTTGGTGCCCTCCGACGCGGGCCTCCCCACGCCGGGCGACAAGACGACCATCGAAATGGATGGCGGCAACGGCGCCGTCACCGTCTTCACCGGCCTGGTGCTGGAAGCCCGAGGCTCGACGGATACGTCCCTCGTCATCGGCGGCGACGCCCTGGCGAAGCTCGCGCGGCTGGACGTGTCGGGCGCCTATGAGCAGATGTCCGCGGGCTCCATCGTCCGCGAGCTGGTGAACAAGGCGGGCGGCACGCCGGGCACCATCGACGACGGCCCCAGCTTCCCAAGCTACGTACTCCATCGCGGCCCGCGCGCCCTGCGGCACATCCTCCGGCTCGCGGAGCAGAGCGGCTTCGACGTCTTCACGGATGGCCAGGGCAAGGTGCACTTCACGGCGCCCAAGCAGGGCGGCGCGGACCACACCTTCGTCTACGACTCGCAGGTGCTGCGCACGCAGGTGGCGAAGCCGCTCGCCGCCATCGACGGCTTCGAGGTCTGGGGCGAAGGCGCGGCCAGCTCCCAGGGAGAGAAGAAGGCGCACTGGCTGGTGGACGACCTGGCCTCCATCCATGGCAAGGCCGCGCTGGGCACCACCGGCAAGGTGCAGGCGGGCTCCACGGGCAAGAGCTCGCGCGAAGTGAAGGACGGCTCGGTCCGCGCTGGAGCGGATGCGTCCGCGCAAGCCAAGGCCCGCGTGGGCGCGCTGGCCGCGCGTCCGCTGCATGGCTTCATCGAAGTGCTGGGGGCGCCGGCCGTGAAGCCGGGCGACCTCGTGAAGGTGGACGACATCCCGGAGGGCCACCCCGTGGAGGCCCTGCTGGCCGGGAAGGTGCTCCGCGTCCGCTCGGTGCGTCACACCCTGAATGCCCTCACGGGCTTCACCACCCGGATGGAACTCTGACATGCCCGTCCGTATCGGAAAAATCGAGCTCATCGGGCTCACGCAGATCTACACCGAGGACGCGCGCAACCTCGTGCAGCAGCGCGTGCCCGGTCAATCCGGCAGCGTCTTCCAGGACCTGGGCCGCGAGCCCGTCACCGTCGTCATGGAAGGCCTGCTGCTCGGCGACGACCCGCAGGCCGCATTGGAGGAACTGCGACAGGCGCAGATGAAAGCGACGCCGATGTCGTTCGCCTCGGACGCCATCGCCGGCGCGGACCTCACCGACGTGCTCATCGCGGACTTCCAGGTCCGTCAGCTCGCCGGCCACCAGAACCGCTTCAGCTTCTTCCTGCGCGTCAAGGAGTACGTCGAGCCCCCCGCCACCCAGGACGCGGGCGTCGGCGCGGTGGACAACGCCGTGGCGGGCGACGCGCAGTCCTGGGCCAAGGGCTCCACGGACGCCGCGGGAGTGCTCCAGAACCCCGAGTCGCTGATGGACGCCGTCGGTGAGAATCCGGACCTGCTCAGCCACCTTTCACCAGACGAGCTGGGCTCGGTGGTCAACGGCACCAAGGGCTCGCTGTCGGGGAAGAGCTTCGGGAGCCTGATGGGAGCGCTCGGCAAGGTGAACCCCGGCGCCATCATCGGCTTCGTGCAGTCGCTCAGTCAGGCCGGCAGCCTGGGCGAGTTCATCGAGAAGCTCGCCACCGAGGGCATCAACATCCTGGAGCAGATGACGGGCCTGGACCTGGGCGCCGCGCTCGACATCGTCAAGGGCATCGCCGGCGCCGGGGACTTCCTCGCGAAGCTCCAGGCCGTGGGCAAGGAAGCCGGCGCCCTGGGCTCGGCCATCGGCAGTTTCGATCCGCTCGGGCCCTTCAAGGATTTGGAGAACCTCCCGTGAGCACGACCGCCGACATCGTCGACAGCATCACCCGACTCGTCATCGCCGTGGACAACCTGCTCAAGACGGACACGGTGAACGCCATCGTCAGCCTGGTGCGCAGGTTCGGCATCGGCGCCCCCGTGAAGGTGGGCGTCGACGCGCTGGGCAGCGCGCTGGAGCTCATCATCGGGTGGATCGCCAAGCTGGAGCAGGTCGCGGCCATCCCCGACCTGCTGGAGCAACTGGACCCCGCGCTGGAGGGCCTGAAGGCCATCGGCGACAAGTCCGAGGCGGAGATGCGCGACATGGGCATGGAGGCGCTCGCCCCGCTCGCTGGCGCGGCCCACGCGGCGCACCTGGTCCTCGAGAAGCTGCGCGCCGGCGCCGTCGTCATCCTCCAAGGCTACCTGCCCAAGCAGTCCCTCGCGTCCCTTCGCGAGTCCGTCGTCGCCGTCAAGGCGACGCTCAAGGCGCTCGGTGAGGCGCTGCTCGCCGCGCCGCCGGCCACGCCGTCGCTGGGTGCTGGGACGATGCCGCTGCTCGCGGGAGGCACGACGTGAGCGACCTGGTCACCATCATCCGTTCCATCATCCGGGACGAGCTGGCCTCGCTGCGCCTGGGCGACCTGGGCGTGGTGACGAGCGCATTCCCTCACGCGGACGGCGACGCGAACAACCACGAGTGCCACGTGAAGCTGCGCGAGAGCGGCCTGGAGCTGCGCCGCGTCCCCATCGCCACGCCGCACATCGGCATGGTGAGCGCGCCGCACGCCGGGGACCTCGTCGTCATCACCTACCTGAACGGTGACCCCAACCGCCCGGTCATCACCGGACGCCTCTACTCGGACAAGCTCAACCCGCCCATCCACGAGGCGGACGAGTGGCGCGTCGTCTCGCCTCCGAATGGCAAGACGTCCATCGCCATCGACCAGGAGCAGTCGGTGGTCATCACCGCCGGTGAGACGGTGGTGACGGTGAAGCAGGACGACGTCATCACCATCAAGGGCAAGACGGACCTGACGCTGGAGGTGGAAGGCAACGTGCAGCTCAAGTGCACGGACTGCACGGTGGACGCGTCCGGGAAGATCGACCTGGGCAAGGGAGGCAGTGGCGTCATCACCGAGATGAGCCACAAGTGCTACTTCACCGGCGCTCCGCTCAAGGGCTCCAAGGACGTGAAGGCCAAGTAACCATGCCTGCACCGAGCGGAAGCGAAATAGGCGCCCTGGCGAAGAGCGCGATGCAGTCCGCGAGCCTCCGGGGAGAGAACGCCCCGGACCTGGCCACCGCGCTCGGTGACGCCTGCGGTCAGGCCTTCACGCTCTTCGCCTCCATGGCCATGGTGACGCCGGGTATCCCCGCCGCAGCGCCGCCGCCGCCGGGCGCGGGCAGCACCGCCGGGCCCGGAATGATGCTGCCTCCGCCCGCCGGTGGCCCCGGGGCGTCGCAGATAGAGCCCATCGCCAAGGGCCTGCTCGCGTCGAACAAGATCAACGGCGAGCAGCGGGACGCGCTGGCGAAGGCGATCGCGCAGACAGTGGAGCAGGCCCTCATCCTCTTCACCGTGCAGGTGATGGTGGCGCCGGGAATCGCCATCGCCGGCTTCGTGACGTCGTCGCCCGGCAGCCTCATGGGCGCCGCGCCCGCGAAGCCGATGCTCCAGCCGATTGCATTGGGCTTCCTCATGGCCGGCGGCATCCGGGGCGAGAACGCGCCGGACCTCGCGGGCGCCATGGCAGAGACGTTGTCCAACGCGCTCACGCAGATGATGACGCGCCTCAAGGTGTCCCCGGGCATTCCCAGCTCGCCCGGGGCGACGGCGGGCCCGGGGAGGTTGCTCTGATGGCGGACGAGCTCAAGACGGACCTGCGCCTGAAGTTCAACGAATCGGGCGGCGTGGACCTGGACTGGTCCACCGACACCGGCGCGACGACGGTGAGCGGCAAGGACAACCTCATCCAGGCCCTGACGATGCGGCTCATCGTCTACCGGGGACACCTGGAGCAGTTGGGGCACCAGCGCTACGGCAGCCGCGTGGCGGACCTCATCGGCGAGCCGATGGACCGCGCCAATCTGGAGCTGCTGCGCCGGTACGTGCGGCAGGCCATCAAGGAAGACCCTCGCGTGGACGAGGTGACGCAGTTGAGCGTCACGGCCCGGCCGGATGTGCCGGGCGCGGTGGATGTGCGGGCCCGCATCAAGGCCATCACCGGTGAAGCGGTGGAGCTGGGACTGGCGCTCGACCTGGGTTGAGCGCGGCGGCGTGGGCAACGGGTACGGACACGACTTCGGGAGAGCGTGATGAACGGCAAGGAAAAGCAGGGCATGAACGGAGTGCTGACCCTCGAGCTGCTCAACCTGGATGGCTCGCTGATGGAGCGCCGTCGGGTCCCCAACCTCATCACCACCGCGGGCAAGCGGTTGGTGGCCGAGCTGCTGATGGGCCGGGTCAATGGACTGCCCGTCAACTGGTCCATCGTCGTGGGCACGGGCACCGCGGCGCCGTCCACGGATGACATCGCGCTGAAGGGCCCGGCGGCCGAGGCCGTGGACCCGGCGCCCAAGGTGGAGGTCATCGACCAGGGCGACAACCCCAGCCTGGTGCGCGCCCTCGTGACCGCCACCCTGCCCGCCCTCACCGATGCCACGGTGCAGCCGCTCACCGAGGCCGGCATCCAGGTCACCCTGGGGGAGAACACCAAGATCCTCTTCAACCGGGTCCGCTTCGAGGAGGTCAATCGCGGCTCCAACATGGTCATGAAGATGACGTGGGAGATCTCCTTTTGAGCCTCATCCCTCCCGAGACAACCACCTTCAGCGCCATCGTCGAACGGCTGCTGGAGAACATGGGGCCGGGAACGGACCCCAACGCCGGTGGCATGGCGCGAACCCTGGCCGAAGCCTATGCACGGGAGATGGCGACCTTCTACGCCATGATGGAGCTGGCCCACCGCTCCGGCTACCTCGACACGGCGGAAGGCGCCGCGCTGGACAACGTCGTCGCCGTGCTGGGCCTGAAGCGCGCACGCGCTGGACGCCTTACCGGAGAGGTGGAGCTCAGCCGCGCCGCGCCCGCGCCAGAGGACATCGGCATCCCCGCGGGGCGGCAGTTGACGGGCCTCGCGGCGGACGGCAAGCCCCTGCCCCTCTTCGAGACGCTCGAGGACGCCACCCTGAGCAAGGGCGACACGCGGGTCCTCATCCCCGTGCAGGAGATCCAGGACGACTCGGGCGCCGCGGTCGAGTCGCCTCCCGTCATCAATCCCTTCCGGCTGACGCTGATGCCCAGGCCCATCCTGGGAATCGAGGCCGTCACCAACCCGGCGCCCCTGCGGCGCGGCTCGGACGATGAGACGGACGAGAACCTCCGCGCGCGCGCGCGCACGGCGCTGCGGGACGGCGAGAAGGGCACGCTGGAGTCCATCGCCGCCGCCGTGCGCCAGCAGGGCGTGCAGCAGGTCACGGTGAGGGAGCCCGCGGACGCGCCTCCGGGCGTGGTCGATGTCCTCGTCGGCGACACCGACTTCGAGTCGGACGTCGAGGGCGTGCTCCGCGTCAAGGCCGCCATCCAGGAGACGAAGGCCGCCGGCATCCACGTCCGCATCCAGTACGCGAAGACCATCTTCTTCCAGTTGGACTTCCAGGTGGAGCCCACCAATCCGGAGATGGACGAGGCGACGTTCGACCGGCTCCGCCGCGAGCTCCAGCAGACGCTCGCGCTCTACATGCGGGAGCTGGCCGTGGGCGCATCGGTGAGCCGTCGCAAGCTGGAGGCCCTCCTCTTCGGCAACCCCGCGGTGCGCCGGGTGAGCGAGCTGCTGGCGGCCACGTTTGTCTGGGGCACGGACTCCGAGACCTCCCTCCAGAAGGTCCTCGTGCTCGAGCCAGGGGGCCGCGAGTACGGCGCCAACCGCGACTGGAAGATGGAGCCCCTGGAGGCCGCGCGCATCGACCTGGACCTGAAGCCGCCGCGCATCACCCGCCTGCGCGCGCCGACGTGGCGGCTGAGCCTGGTCGTCTCGCTGTCCAATGGCGAGGCTCGCACGCCGGAGCAGGTGCGCGAGGCCCTGCGAGGCGCGCTGGAGGTGTATGCGGCGCGGCTCTCCGAGGACGCACAGCTGGGCCGCGAGGCGAAGCTCACCTTCGACTCCTTGCAGCAGAGCCTGAAGACCCAGGCGCGCATCGAGGCGCTGCTGGGCTGCGACGTCACCCTGGACACCGGCCTCACCGTGTCCCTGGTCGTGGCGCAGACGCCCGTCAACACCTTGCCCGCGCAGGTGACGCAGATCGTGGTGCGGGCCGGCGTCCAGCTGATGTTCGGCGGGGCAGAGCTGGTGGGTGTCGGATGAGCGCGGACCAACGCAGCCGTCGCATGGTGGGCTACCTCCCACCCGTTCTCCAGTCGGGAACGAAGATCAACCTCTTCTTCTCCACGCTCGCCCGTGAGCTGGAGCAGATGGAGGGAGGCCTGACGCGGCTGATGCGTTCGCGCTGGCATGCGCTCGCGCGGGGCTTCCCCGTCGAGGACTCACTGGAGGACAAGGAGGGCTCGGAGCTGGCGCGGCTCGCCGCGCTCTACGGCCTGGCGCCTCGACCGGGAGAGTCCTCCGACTATCTCCGTCAGCGGGTCGCCACGGTGGTGGAGCTGCACCGCACCGGCATGGCCTCCGCGCCCGCACTGCTGAGGCTCGTGTCGCTGGTCTACATGGCGCGGCAGCCTCCGGAGATCTTCTGGGAGAAAGACCTGGCGGTCGGCCTCTTCTCCGTGCCGCGCATGGACGGCACCTGGCGGACCATCCGCGTCGAGCTGGAGGACAACCCGTCGACGCCCTCGAGCGCGAGCTTCCGCAACGTGAGCGGCGGCCAGCGGGTGCTCGCCACCAACGGAGGGCTGAAGGTCGCATCGCCGGCCATCTCCCTCAAGGCGACGGAGCGGGAGATCGCCGTGCCCATCCTCCGCCACGAGCAGGCGGGGCTCGATCTCATCTTCCTGGGCAAGGTTCCCCTCGGCTCCACGCTGCTCCTGCGGCATGAGCGACCGGCTTTCATCGACGGAAGCCCCGTGGCGAATCCCGTCATCCGGGCCCACCCCACCCGCTTCTCCAGCCTGGAGGACCCGGGCGTCTTGACGCGCTTCGACACCCGCGACGCCCGCTTCTCCGTGTTCGAGAACAACCAGCGCGTCCCGGACCTGGTGCTGGGCGAGAACCACTGGCGCTACGACACGCTGGACCAGAACCAGGTCGCCTCCTATCTGACCAGCTGGTCCGCCGAGGAGCGCGCGGCCGCCGTGGCCCAGGCCCTTCCGCAACGAAACACGCCGCGCTCGGACCTGCGCCTCGACTGGACGGAGATAACGCCCGCGACCTGCACGCTGCGCATCCCCATCGACCATGTCCCGCCGCACCTTCAGGTGCCCAACGAGGACCAGGTGGTGCCCGGGCTGCCCGGACTGGTGAAGGAGCTCTCCGCGGCGCTGGAGTACGGCCGCTGCGCCGGAGTGCGCACGCGCATCGAGTTCACGCTCCCCCTGCCGCCCGAGACGCTCGTCGCGAGCGAGGGCACCCTCCGGATGGAGGTCGACATGTCCCTGGCCGAGAAGCTGGAGCCGAAGGACGCGCTCACCTCGTTCGGTTCCACCATCGAGTTGCACGAACAGTTCCCCGAACCCCAGGAGAAGCTCGCCTGGGACGGCGTCTTCTCCGCGACCCGCTTCGATACCTCGAGGTTCCAGTCATGAGTGATCCCTTCTACCCCGCGAAGTCCGGTGACCCCATCCTGGCGGACACCTGGAACAACATGCAGATCAAGACGCGCGACGAGATTCGCGCGCACACCCACAAGGGCTCCGACGACGGCCGGCAACTGGATGGCGACAGCATCTCCGCCACCGCCTGGCTGAAGGTGAGCCGGGTGGACGCGGCCGTCTCCCTGTCAGTGGCTGGCGTGGACCTGGCCAGCAAGCTGACCGCCCTGGACACCCAGAAGCTGGCCCTCGCGGGTGGCAACCTCACGGGCGCGCTGTCGGTGACGGCCAACGTGGGCATCGGAGCGGCGGCGGGGACCAAGCGACTGCTCGTCGTGGCGCCGGGAGGTGGCAACAACGCGGCGCTGGAGTTGAGGAACAGTGGCGATGCCGCGGGCTGGGGCATTGGCGCCGTCATCCGGACCACCGGCGGCACGGAGGGCGCGGGGCTGGTGCTGAGGAGCCGCGCCAAGAGCTGGCAGCTCCGCGGTGAGCAGGGCGCCGCCTCCACCGGCCTGCAGATCACCGAGGACGGAGGCGACGTGGACACGGGCTCGGGTCTGGGCACGCCGCGCATCCACATCAAGGCCGGCGGCAGCGTGGGCCTCAACACGACGGACCCGCAGGGCGCGCTGGATATCCGCCTCTCCGGGGCCGCCGCCGGGTTCGACCGCTTCGTGGTGAACACGACGAATGACTGGGGCGCCGGAGGGCCGCATGTGACCATCGGCGCCGGCGGTGGCTCGGGCCTGATGGTCAACAACCCCCACGTCGTCTGGCACAAGACGGAGAACCGCGCGTCCATCCGCTACGGCCTGAGCGGCGGCGTCGCCACGGGCCTGTTCTGGGACGTGGGCGCCCGCGTGGGCAACGCGTTCTCCTTCATCGTGAACGGCACCCAGACGATGTGGATGGGCGCGGACGGCAGCGTCGGCATCGGCACCACGACCGCGACGCCGGGGGTCCGCCTGGACGTCCAGGGCGGCAGCCTGCGCGTCAGCGGCGCCATCATGCCCTCCATCGGCAACGCCAACGGCAATGGCATCCAGTTCCCCGAGGACGCGTGGGGCGGCACGGGAGACGCGGCCTTCATCCGCTACTACCGCGTGCCCAACCCGCTGCCGGGTGAGGAGGAGAACGGCCGGCTGGTCATCGCCTGCACGAACGAGCCGGGCGACTCCATCATCTTCAATCAATCCGGCGCGGACCGGATGACGATGGTCAATGGCTTCATCGGCGTCGGGACGCCCCGCCCGTCCACGCCGTTGCACATCCTTCAGCAGGCCTCCAACTCGGGCCTGCGCATCCAGGAGAACGGCTCCGGCCGCTTCATGGACATCTGCTATGAGGGCCAGGGCAACTTCCACCTGTTCCACAGCAACGGCCTTGGCCAGTGGATGCAGCAGGACGGCATCTGGCGCGGCCCGTCCGACGCGTCGCTGAAGGACAACATCACGTCGCTCCAGGACGTGCTCCCGCGCGTGCTGGCGCTGCGGCCGGTGAGCTTCAACTGGAAGAACACCGGGGACCTCAACCTGGGCCTGGTGGCGCAGGAGGTGGAGGCCGTGTTCCCCGAGCTGGTCAGCGAGCTGAAGCTGGAGTCCGCGGGCGGCAAGGTCATCAAGGGCCTGGCCCACCAGGCCTTCAGCGTGCTCGCCATCGCGGCCCTCAAGGAACTCAAGCAGCAGTACGACGAACGGTTGGCGGCGCTCGAGCAGCGTCTCCAGAACCAGGAGCTGAAGTCATGATGGATGCGATTGAGAAGCGCCTCGCGGACCTCCGGGCCGAGCACGAAGCCGGACAGAAGATGATGGCGGAGCTGGAGGCGAAGCGCTCGCACCTGGTGCAGACGATGCTTCGAATCGAGGGCGCCATGCAGGTGCTCCAGGAGCTGCTGCCCGCGAAGAACGAGGGCGCCGCCGCCACGGTGACGGACCTCAAGGAAGCGGCTCGCTGATTCCTCGCACGACGTCAGGACTTCCCCATGAGTGATACGCGCGTCGGTGCCACGCTGACCTATACCGGGACGGCCACGCCTCCCACGGCCGCACAGGTTCCGGTGGACACCGCCGGCCTCGTCGTCGCCCTGGACGTGCCGGCGGGCGTGGCGCTGGTGCGCGCGGCACTCGCCGTCCGCGCGCCGGCGGATGACGTGACGGTGAACCTGGCGCCCACCGCCACGCTGGCCACCAGTAGCGGACAGACGGTCCTGGACCCCGGGCAGTCCATCACCTGGCTCAGCCTGGACTGGGGGGCGCGGCGTCCCCTGTCCTCGGTGGACGTGCGGCTGCCGGCGACGCCCACGCAGACGGAGAAGAAGGGGCGCTTGAGCGTCGCGGAGGGTGGCGCCTGGTATCCCCCGACACCGTCCGACACGGTGTCGGTGAACGCCGTGGCGCCGCTGCCCGGCATCCTCGCCAGCCGCTTGCTGGTGGAGTTCGTGGAGGCGAGCAGCGCGCCGCCTCCGGTGGGCACGCCGAAGACGCTGGCGGCGACCCAGGTGGCGAGCATCGCCCTGCGCGCGCCCGCGCGGCCTCCCGACCTCACCGCGACGGTGGGCGTGGGCGCGGGCGCGTTGTTCTTCCACCATGCGCTGCCCATGCTGCCCCGGCAGGAGCTGGTGCTGGAAGATGCGTTGAGCGACGCGCTCCAGCGCGCGTGGCCGGTGGAGCTCAAGTCCGGCGCGGTGGCGGTGGCGCTGCGCTCGTCGGGGCTGGGCATGTTCGACCGCGTCCAGCTCGTCCTGGACACGCTGGAGGTCATCCAGCGCTGGAGCGACGGCGCGGAGAGCCAGGCGCTGGCGGTGGACACGGACAGCCTGGTGTCCGCGCACGTCACCGTGCCCAGGGACCGCGCGCTCTCCGAGGTGCGCTTCCACGTCCGGCATCAACTGCGCGACGAGGACCTTCCCCTCGCGCCGCGCCCGCCTTCGCTGCCGCCGCTGTCGCACCACTGCGGCTCCGGGTACTCCGCCGCGCAGGCCTTCCGCGCGACGCGCCCCACGGGCCCGCTCGCGGCCCTGGACCTTCACTTGCGGCCGCTGACCCGGCGCGTGGTGGGCACCCTCTCCTTCCATGCCGACGTGCATGACCGCCCCCATGACGCGCCCCTCGCTGGCGCCTCCCTTCCCCTGTTGCTGGAGCTGGAGGGTGCCGCGCCGTGGGCCTCGCGCTGGGTCACCTTCACGCCTGGCAAGCCGCTCGCGCTCGGGACGGGCCCGTGGTGGGTCGTCCTCACGGTGGACGAAGGGGATGTGCTCTGGAGCCTCACGGACCATGCGGAGACCGCGCCCGCGCCGGGCACGCTGACGCCCGGCACCGCGCTGCATCGCACCGAGGCGATGGGGCCCTGGCTGCCTCGGGAGAATGGCCTCCCAGGAGCCGAAGAGGACGCGGAGCCGCTCTGGGGCTGCGCGCGTCCGCACCTGCGTCCCCTCACCACCGTGCCTCCGCCGCCGCCTCGCCTGCAACTGCGCTGGGGCACGAAGGTGCTGGAGGTGACAGCGGGCAGTGACGGCACCGTCGCGCTGGATGCCAAGGCCCTGGCCTCCCTCACGCCGCCTGGAGGCAGCACGGGAAGCCCACCGCCGCTGGAGGTCCTGGTCCAGTCGCGCGTGGCCGGCGACATCACCCTCTCCGGGCTCCAGGTGGTCATCCCCCGGCGGGACACCTATGCGCTCTTCCCGAGATAGCGAGACCCCTACCCCATGCTGCTCGCCATCGAGTCCTACTTCCACGATGCCCTGCGCCCCGCCGTCCCCGAGACGGTGGAGGTCTCAACGGGACCGTCCCGAGGGCCCGCCGCCGACGCGGAGGCGCTCGTCGAGGTCTATGCCTCTCGACTGAAGCTGGCGGTGCCCGAAGGCGATGACCTGGCGGCGCAGCGGCAGCCGTCCTACTTCGCACAGGTCCACCGCTGGGCTGGCAACGGGACGACGAAGGACTTCACGCTCCCCGCGAATGCGCGCGGACAGGTGGTCGAGGTGGAGTCACCTCCTGGGCACCCGCTGCGCCGGGGAGATGACTACGCGGTCGATGCGAGCACACTGCGTCTCTATCGCGCTCCAGCAGTGGCCAACGAGGCCGTGGTCGCCTTCCTGCGCGGAGACCGCGCCGAGGGGTTCCTGGAGCGACGTCGGTGCGAGCTGTCGCTCTCCATCCGCGCCTGGGTGAAGGCTCCGGGCAACGCCGCGCCGCTGCTCTCGCGCGCGCTGGCCGCGGCCCTGGCCGCCTCCGCGGACATGGGGAACCTGGAGGATGAGGACACGTATCCCGAGGAGTCGGGCGTGAGGATGCGCTTGCTTCAGCCCGTGGCGAGCCTCCTGGACATCCAGCGCGCCATGGAGCCCGTGGGCGAGACGCTCTTCAGCCGCGCCCAGGCGAACTTCATCGTCCGGGGCGAACTGGAGCAGCTCATCTCCCTGGGGACGCCGGAGCTGGAAGGCATCATCCTCGAGGTGCGGCGGGAGACGTAGAGGTCGAAGCTGGACGCGCGCGCTGCTCCGGAAGATGTGGACTCTGGACAACCACACTGCCTATGCCACCGAGCGGAACTGGATCCGAAAGGCACTTTCCGTGAGCAAGGACGACGTCCGAAAGCTGGTGGAGAACCTCATCGCGGCAAAGCGTGAATACAGCCTGCTCGTGGAAGACGAGGAGGAGCAACACGTCGGAGACCCGGCGAGCGCCAGGCAACTCGCCGCACTGGAGAAGAGGCTCGGCAAGCCGCTCCCTCCGAGCTACCGCGCGTTCCTCGAGCTCCATGATGGATGGGCCGATTTCGACGGCGACGGAGCCATCCTCTCCGTCGAGGACCAGTCGAAGCCCTGGGTGAAGAAGCGTGTCGCGAGCCTCGGGGGACATTTCGAGGAAGATGGAGACAGCGACCCATTCAAGGCAGGCGCCTTGCCCGTGATGATTGGGAAGACCATCCGCAACTACCTCGTCCTGGACCCGTCGAAGACTCGCCGGACGGGAGAGATGGACTTCGTCCTGTTCGACCTGGCCAGGGAAGAGGAGCGGTTCAAGGACTTCACGAGCTATCTGAAGTGGGACCTCAAGCTCACGAAGCAGCTCATCAAAGAGGAGAAGTAAGGAACCGACGACGAGGGCTGAGCCGCCATGAGTCTCCGCCTACGAGCGAAGCTCACGCGGCCCGCCCTCGTCTCCTGCTCTCCACGCGTCTCCTCGCAGGTCAGGCTCGGAGCCGCAGGATTCGCCGCGTCGCCACGCACACCACGCGCCCCTCGAGCGCATGCAGCCCATGCCGCCGGCAGAGTTCGTCATAGGCGGAGGGGCGCTCGCTTTCGAGCGTGAAGAGGGCTCGCGGTAGCGGCACCTCCGCGAGCTCCGCGGAAGGCGTCAGGTCGAGGACTCCGAGCGTCTTCACGACGAGCTCCTCGACGCCATCCAGGCCTTCAACAGGGGGGCGCGAGAGCACGTAGGACAGCGCGCCCACCGTCTGGGTGGGCGACACGGGACGGAGGTTGTCCGCCGCGAGCAGCTCCTCCCAGACGACTTCATGCAAGTCCCTGGCGGCGGCTGCCAGCGTCATGGCCACCACGAGGCCCCCACTCACGACGATGCCATTCGCCTGGCCCAGGTCGTACCGGTGGTGGTCCAGGTGGATGGGGTGCGTCACCAGGAACTGGGTCGACAGCGCGAGATTGGCGGTGACGCCCATGGGGCGCGCGAAGCCGTGAAGGAACAGCTCTCCCTCCAGGCAGGGACGCTCGGTTCCCGCTCCCGGTGGCACATCACTCACCCGCCGGAGGAGCTCCGCTCGGAAGGCCTGGGCCTTCTCCTGTTCCTCCAGGTCGCGCTGGTGGGCCGCCGGGGAGGCGGAGAAGGACTCGGGCTGGCGGCGATAGAGCTCCCGCTTGTCGACGGTGAAGACCGGCACGCCATCGCCCACGCGGATGAGCTGACGATGGGTCGTCACCACCGCGCGTTTCCCATCGCCCGTGTTGCGGACCTCGCGGACCTGGATGTCCTGCCGGTAGGTGTCACCCACGCGCAGCGGCGCGAGCTGGCGCGCGTTGCGGAACCCGAGATGGTAGATGGCGCCGTGGGTGGCCGACATGCGGACGGCGAGGTAGAGGCCCATCATGAACGGCACGGGCATCGTATTGGCAGAGGTGAGTCCGAGCCGGGCCGCGAAGGGGGAACTCGTCACGATGCGGTCGTGTGAGTAGAAGCACTGGCCCCAGAGGTCGCGCATCCCCGACGTCGCCGTCATTTCGTAGGGATTGGGGAGCCGGTCGTCCACGCGGGTGGAGCTGTCGAGCGCGTGCGAGACGTGACGGCCGACGACGACCTGGCTCGCATCCGTGGACGGAGGCGTCGCGAGCGCGAGCAACCGGTGCGCCGCCTTCAGGTGAGGCGGGCCGATGAGCTGTCCATCCACGATGGCCATTCCCTCGTTCGGGGACGACGGGCCGGCCCGAGAAGACTCCGCTCTTCAAGGCTTCCATGAGACCGGCCCGAGCGGCGGCCTTGGCGGCCAGCGGCACGGCATCCTGCAGGTCGATGATGAAACAGTCCGCTGGCACCGAGGCGGCGCGCGCGAAAGCGAACTGGGGAATGAACAGCAGACTGCGCCAGGCCGATGGAGCCCGCAGGGTCGGAGATGCTTCCCCAATCCAATAGACATCCACACCACAGTCATTGAATCACCCTCTCCAATGACTCGGATCAGGCTTGAAACACCGGGTCAATTACGATTGATTGAGGATGTATCAATATTTGAATCCAAGAAATCAGAGCAGCCCATGCGCAGCCACACTCACTACGTCGAACCAAGTCTCAGGAGGACTTCGGCGACTCCATCCGGATGATCCTGGGTCTCGTCGACGACGGTCTGGAAGCCACACTTCTCGAGGACGCGGATCGACGCGACGTTGTGGAGCGCGACCCACGCGTGAAGCGGCCGTGCGGGCTCGACCCCAAGAAACTCAGAGAGGGCCCGGGTGGCGAGTCCTTTGCCCCAGTGCTCGCGACCGATCCAATAGCCGACGAGGCGTTTGCCATCCTGCTCCCAACTGCCGATGTTCCCGACGACCACGCCGCCCACGACGATGGCGCGGGAGAGATTTCCAGGGCGGAGAACGTTGGTGCGCCAGTGGGTCATGAACGCATCGCGCTCCCGCGATGAAAACGCGGCCATGCGCAGCGCTTCCGGGTCGCGCTGGTGTTCGAAGAAGATCGGGAGGTCTTCATCTGTGACAGTGCGGAGGATCATTCCGAAAAGGCTCAGTTCTGTGCGCGCTGCGCGGGAGGTCGCGAGGCGATTTGGCGGATGGCTTCTATCATGTCAACGGCCGTCCCCGCCCGCCATGGACACCCAGCTGCAGTTGGAGCGAGTAGACGCCCCCGTCTCCATGTTCGCTGCTTCGCGTCCATTGGGGCTCGCCGGTATCCGCCGCGAACGCCACGAGGACCTCATGGTAGGAGACGATGACCTGTCCCGCATCGACCAGTACCACCGCGCTCGTGAAGTCCGGCGCATGGGCCGCCGCCACGCGCTGAGTCCAAAGCGGGCGCCCGCTCTCATGGTCGAGCGCGTGGACATCGACGAAGACGCGCTTCTTCAATACGCCATCGGAGCCGGCCGCGAACACGAACACCCGCCCATCATGCACCTCCACGTGTGTCGGGCGCGGCCGAACACCTGGGACTGACTTGCCAGGGACGGAGAAGGTCCACGCGGTGCCGCCGCTCGCGCGGTCATAGGCGACGACCAGTCCATTGAACGCAGTGACGAGCAGCGCGCTGGGATGAGGCAGTGAGTTCATCCCACCACCCGTTACCACAAGGTGAATCCTCGGAGCCTCGTGCCGATCGCCGAGGTCCCCACACGGATTCGAGCGCATCGGTCAACCGTCGTATCGGCGGAAAGGTGGGCGAAACTCCTCCATCTCACCTCCGATAAACCCTTTGTACGCAGCAATTGCATTCACGGAGAGACACCATGGGCCGAATCAACGGACCGAAGACGGGCGCTGTTGTCATGGAGTCGTTGGACCGGACGATGAACGCGGTCGCGCTCGAGGCCAATGCCGCCAAGAGCGTGGGCAACAAGAACACGGCGCCCGCGCCGGTGAAGTCGCCGCAGCAGGTGCTGGAGAAGGTCGGCAGCCTGTCTGGCACGGCGGGCAATATCGTCAGCGTGGCGGACACCTTCGAGAGCGGTGGCCGCGCGGTGGCGAAGCTGGCGGGCGGCGTGGTTCCCACGTCGATGCCCAGCACGTTCGTCGGCAAGACGCTGGGCCGGTTCGTGCCCGGGCTGAACATCGCCAGCGCGGTGGCCTCCGCCTCCAACGCGCACGGCGTCTTCAGCAACCCGGCATCCACGCCGGCGCAGAAGACCCGCGCCGCCATCGACGCCTCCTCGGCGTTCGTCGCGGCCCTGCCCGTGCCCTTCGTCGCGCAGGGTGCCGCGGTGGTCAACACGGTCAACAGCCTGCTTACGCCGGCGTCGAAGTAGACATGGGACACGGGCTCCCCTTACGGGGAACTCCAGGCCTCACGGACCATCGCAGCACTTGTGTGTGATTGGATTGCGACGAGAACTGACGACGGTGGGGCCGAGTGCCCTGAAAGCGCTCGGCCCCGCTGCCCGTCAGGGGCAGTAGGTGCAGTAGAAGAAATCAGAGTGCGAGGCGTACGGCCCATCCCCTCCCGGGCCAAAACACTCCGTGACGCAGTTGTCGTCCGTATAGCAGGAGGCCACCCACCCCTCCTCGCTGTAGGGGAGCGAGTTGTAATAGGAGCTGTACCGGGGACGGTAGAGCTGCACACAGGCCTGGGCGGACACGTCGCCAGCGGTGCCCTCCGTGGGCGCGCCTTCGGAGACGACCGGAGGCGCGGACTCGTCCGAGGGCAACTGGGGCTCAGCGCCACACGCCATCAGGAAGCCCGCGGCCAGCACGGCGAAACCACTCAGGGTGGTCTTCATGGTGTCACTCCTTCCACAAGGGGAGCCTGAATGAGAGCACATTCCCTCTCGGACCTTGGTGTGGGAATGCGCCCTCCCCCTTCGACCCGTGGCGTCACGCCCGTCCGGGCATCCATGTCCCTGTGAATTTCCCGTGCGCATGGTGCACCTTGGGGCTCGAAAGAATTGATGCGACCTCACCAGACACGCTCCGTTCAATCCTCGAACGGGCGGACTTACTTGCCGTTTGAAGGTCATCTCGCGCCCTTCCGACACCGGTCGAAATTGAGTTGCACCAGTTTCACATTTGCAAGTATCTCCCAGGCCCCCGGGAGTTCCCGGCTGGCGGCACGCGTGAGTGCCTGACTGACAACCATTGGAGAGAACATGGCGTCCCGTCTCGGCGATGCTTCTGTGAAGGGTTTGCGTTGGGGTGTGGTGGTGCTCGCGGGACTGGTGGGCTGTGGGCCCACCACCCCGAAGGAGCCCGCGGCGAATCAGGAGGAGGTGGGCTCCATCGAGGAGCAGGCCAAATCCCTGACGCCGCCCCCAGGCTGTACCGAAATCACGCTGGGAGACCTGAGCAACGGCATGGAGCTGACGCCGGTGATGTACTCGCAGCAGCCGACGTACCGGGGCACGTTCCACAACCCGGCCGCCCCCACCGCCGAGAACCTGGCGTACCTCCGGCTGGACGTGAACACTGCGCCCGGGCTGTATGACTTGTCCGTGGGTGGAGGCAACACCTTCACGTGTGATCGCTGCGTGATGGCCTACCAGGACTCCGGTGCGCCGACGGAGAAGTACCTCGTCGCCGACTCCGGGACGATGCTCCTGGCGCTGAAGGTGTCTCCGGACCAGACGATTGGAGCGCTGGCGAACGTGACGCTCCGCGAGTCCGTGGACGCCCCGCCGCTCAACGCGCCCTACTGGGGCAGCGCCGTGGTTCCGGGCGGCGAGTGCAAGTGGATCCGCTTCGCGACGTGGAACACCGTGCGCCCCGGAGGCTGTGATCCGCGCGAGGGCTCGCTGACGGCGAACCTGCCGGACACCACCTGCGTGCCCGACAACTACGCCGCCAGCGACGGCACACTGGAGCGCGCGCTGGGCACCAAGACGCAGGGCCAGGCGTGCACCACCACCCCCGCGGCGAGCGAGTACGAGCTCGCCTCGACGGACTGCGAGCAGGGCTTCACCTGCACGGACCTGCTCTCCGACGATGCCCAGTGCCTGAAGACGTGTGACTTCATGGCGGCCAACCCGGGCTGCCCCTCGGGCACCCTCTGCGGCGTCTACGGCCTGTGCATCGAGCAGTCCGTGCTCCAGCCGCTCGGCTTCGACTTCGACTCCGCCCAGATTGGCGAACAGTGCAGCGTGGGCTACGCCGAGTTCTGCGGCACCGAGGGCGCGCGCGGCGCGTGCCTGGACCTGTCCCGCACGGGCAAGGGCACCTGCTACGCCTACGAGCGCGCTCGCAGCAACTGCGGCCCGGGCGAGGAGCTGGGCTACATGAGCTACGGCCGCGCCGGTGGCGGCTTCGACCGCACCTACGGCTTCTGCTACCCCGACGGCCTGTAACAGACGTGAGTCGGGGCGTTCGCTGCCCGGGGTCCCTCCAGCCCGGGCAGCTGCGTTTCAACGCGCCGCGCGTCCACCGATGCGCGAACCCGCGTCCTCCGGCAACCGGCTGAACAGCGGCCCCGCCAACGAAGACACCACGCCCACGGCGAGGAACGGCAACAGGAAGCGGTCCGGGGTCAGCGGCGCATCCCCACTGCCTCGCGCCAGGTGCAGCATGAGCGCGCCCAGGCTGATGCCCACGCTCAGCGCCATCTGCTGCGTCACCACCGCCACCGTGGAGGCCTGGCTCATCTTTTCCCGGGGGATGTCCGCATAGGCCACGGCGTTGATGGCGGTGAACTGCAGCGAGCGCACGAAGCCGCTGATCATCAGCGTGGCGACGATGAGCGGAATGGGCGTGGAGTTGCGGAAGAGCGCCGGCAGCGCCGTCAGCACCGCCGCCGCCAGGTTGGAGCCCACCAGCGTCGTCCGGAAGCCCAGCCGCCTGATGACCCAGGGCGCCACGGGCTTGCAGGACATGGCCCCCAGCCCCGTGCCAATCGTGACCAGGCCCGCCTCGAACGGCCCCCACCCCAGGCCCACCTGGAGCAGGAG
>NZ_JABXEM010000014.1:0-74569 GCF_013372595.1 Myxococcus sp. AM011 | reverse complement strand
GGGCGGTGCTGCCGGGGGCGGCGGCGAGGGCCTGCTCGACGGCGGCGGTGCCGAGCGCGACGGCGGTACCGGGGGCGACTGCCTCCGAGGCTCAGAACCCGAAGGCGGCGGCCCCTGGCGTGGCGGCTCACCGCGCGCTCCTCCAAGGGCGTGGAGTGGCGCCGCGTGGCCGTTCAGGCCATGCGGTGGACGACTCGGAGTGTTGTCGAACAGCCCTGGACCAGGTGACCTCGGACCCTTGCCATCATTGGACATGGTGTCTCCCCCTACCGGCGCATGCTGCGCTCACTGAAGAACTGGAGGTTGGCTCCCGCCTGGGCGTAGGCGTCATGGACCAACCCCAGGAAGCCGTCTTCGCCAAAGGCGCTACGGCAGGACATCTCCGCGACGTCGAGCAGCAGGGGGAAGCCCCGCTCCGGACGCAGCACGCTGTCGGCCATGGCCACCCAGGCGGCTTCATGCACGTGCTCGCGGTGCGCATAGAACAGCCGGGGCGGGGAGTGGTCCGAAATGCGGAACAGTCCCTTCACGACGCAGGAACTCGAGTCGCGCACGAACTGCCTGGCCAGGAGCTTGCTCCGGTCCCCGTACTTCCATCCGTCGACGATGTAATCGCCTTCGCTCTGGAGTGTCTCGAGCACGGCGTACTCGCCGGCGTCGAGTGCGAACCCCATCGTCAGGAACCCCCGGTCCTGAAGCGCGCCGGAGACGAAGACGAACTTCTTGTGCTCATGGATGAGGCGCTGGAGCACCGACAGCGAGCGCGACAGCAGCGTCATGTACCCGGAGCCGGAGATCAACTCGTGTGCACAGGGGTTGCCAATGCCCATGCGCCACTCCGCGGTGGACTTGCTCAGGAGCGCGGCTCGCTCCGCATAGGTCCGGATGCCTCGACGCGCCATTCGGGACAGGGAGTCCTTCTGTCCACTGAAGCGGTTCTGGCGCATGTTGATGTAGTCCAGCGCCTCCTTCATGGGGTCCGTGTTGCGTGCGGCCATCTCCTTGCGGAACAGGCGTTTGGAGAAGGCGCCCGAGTTACCCTGGTAGCCGACGACCCCCACGCCAATCTGCGAGATGCCGATGGGAAGGCTGTCGTGGTTCGCGGAGCTGCCGGCCACGGCGTCGACCTTGCCTCGGAACAGCAGCCGCTCGTGGATGAGGGACAGCTCCTCCGGGGTGACTTTGTAGACACCGGCTTCGGGAAGAGCCGTGCTGCGAGCGGAAAGCCGGGGAAGGATTTCATTGCGGACGAGGGTCCGCAGGCGCCCTTCCTTATGGACGGCGCCAGCAATCTCGTTGCGAAAGCGCTCCATGACCCTGTCGAGGTCGAGCCCGGTGGACCATCGGTCGAGGTCCAACGTGGAGGCCAGGTTCTCCCCGAAGGCCTCTTCATAGTCGCCGTCCCCATACAGCTCTTCATCGTCATCTGGTGGAAACCCGCTCGACATGTCTACCCTTCCTCCACTCCCAGGAATTGCTCGATGGAAAATCGTGGGACTCGCAGGCGGCAGCGCAGCGCGTGGACATGCGCGTGCGCCACCTCCCAGGTCAGCCCGAACCGGAACACCACCCGGCCAGTGCCTTCTCCTTCCGACACGTCCTTCACCAAGGGAATGACGAGCGCCTCCGGCGCCAGGAGCTCCAGCGCCAGCAGGTCCGCGCGCCGCTCGGATTCCATCACCTCTCTGCGGGCGTAGTGTCCCGAGGCATCGCGCGCCATGAGCTCTCCCGTCGGACCCAGGGAGATCTTCTCGAAGAGAGCTGTCAGCGACTCCTCGGGCGTGGGTTCGCGCTGGCCATCGAGCACGGGGAGGATTGCCTCGCCAAACACTCGCACGGCGCGGACTCGAGGCATCCACTGGTCCAGGATGAAGTGTGACAGCTCGTGGGCCACGGTGAAGCGCTGCTCGTGCCGTCCTTCGGAGCTGTCATGGAAGACGAAGCCGCGCCCGGCATCCGCCACCATGCAGCCATGAAAATCATGGAAGTCATTTGTGTCTCTTGGCACGGGGATGTGGATATCCCGGCGTAGGAGCCACTCGCGCACGGCCTGGGGCGTCAGGTTCGGCAGTGCCACCACGAGGACGGGCAGGAGCTGGGAAATCTCCGCGACCAGGTCGCGTGGAAACCGGAGGGGGGCCGTCAAGCCACTGGCTTCCACGGCCTCCTCCATCCAGCGTGCCGTCATGAGCTCTTCTCTTCGTCTCGGATGCGGTCTCTCGCCGCTATTTGGATGGAACGCCCGAGCGGGCCAGCACCCCGCGAGGACTGGGAGAGAGCATCCACGATTTCGACGTGGCGAATCACGTGGGCGAGGGCTTGGGGATCCACTGCATGACGTTGGGTGATGGCGGTGAGCTGCGCATTGAAGTCCGGGCCCTCGGGGCGCCGACACAGACTCAGCCACAGGAGCACTTCCCGTGTGCAACCCAGCTCTCGGGCCAGCTCCGCCTCGGTCCGCTCCTCCAGGCGACGGTATCTCGCGAAGGTATGTGCCAGCGTCCAGGGTTCGCTCTGGCCACGCTGGGCCGCATGCTCGAGCCAATCAGGGTTTGACATCTCGGTCCTCCTTCCCGAGCCGCTCCAGCAACTTCATGAGGCGGTCTCGATTTCGCTTCACCTCGCGGCGACGCTCTATCTCCGACAACGGCGGCAGGTTCATGGCCTCCGCCAGGACACGGGTGGAGCGCTCACCCTGGAGGACGAGCCCGAGGAAGATACGGTCCTTCTCCTCGAGCAGGGCCTGTTCGACCCGCTCCAAGATGATTCGTGTCTCCACGATGATCTCCATCCTGTCTTTCGGAGCCGGCGCCCGAAGTACGAAAACCTCCCCGAATTTCCTTTCTCTGCGTTGCCGGGCCTCATGGTGGCGGTACTGGTCCAAGGTGTTCATCTTGGCGGCCCGCGTCAGGTAACTGGACAACCGGCTCTTCCGGGCAACGTACCGTTCGGGATTGCCCAGATAGGAGTAGATGGCGTCGATGGCCGCGTCTCGCGCCTCCTCGTGCATCTCACTTCGTTTCTTGCAGAGGGCCTTGATGATGGGGTCCATGAAGACCCTGAACACATCCTCGGAGACCCATGGCTCGCGCCTCAGGACGCGCTCGTGAAGTTCTTGCTCCTCCGCTTGTGATGGAAACCTCATCCCCACTCCTCGCCGGGAAACTCCTGCCCGCTCTCGGGTTGACTGCGACATGTATGTTCGTTCCCACCCTGGCGAGTTCGACGGAGGTGGGTTTGTGCATCTCCATGAAAGGTTGCTGGAGGCCAGTCCCTCTGTCTGTACCTCCCAGGTGGTATGCCGCCGGGCTTGCGCCGGAAAAATGAGCCCCGTGCGCACTTGGGATTCCAGCAACGAATGAATGGATGGGAGACGGCGAGCCGCCGCGACCGACCCGAGTTCGTGAGGGAACCCATGACGTCCATGCACTGCCGAGTTGCCACCACCCAGAAAGAGCTCGATGACGCGCTTCGCGTCCGCTGGGCTGTTTTCGGGGGAGAGCTGAAGTTGATGACCGCGAAGTCCTCGCCGTCGAGGCGCGAGGTGAGCTGCTTCGACACGCTGGAGACCACGGTGCATCTGGTCGTCTATGCGGACCGCGAGCCGGTGGCGACGCTGCGGATGTTGATGGTGAACCCCGAGGTGGCGCTCGCCACGGGCGGGCGGCTGGGAATCGAACTGGAGCAGCGGCTGGACCTGTCGGGCGTGGGGGGGCCGGGCCAGGTGTTCGCGGAGACGACGCGCTTCTGCGTGCTCGAGCGCTGGCGGCACTCCGAGGCGGTGGCGCACCTGCAGGCGGGCATCCATGCGGAGAGCCGGCGGCGCGGCGTGACGCACTGGATTGCGGCGGCGAACCTGGAGACGGACTCGTGGGAGGACGCGCGTCTGAGCGCCCAGGTCGCGGCGCACCGGGGATGGACGAGCCCGCGCTGGCGGGTGCGCGACTCGGAGCCGAGCGAGGCGCCGGTGCTCCCCAGCAGTCCCTTCTATACGCCCGCAGACCGTGAGCGCGCGCGGTGGGGCCGCCTGGACGGGCTGCGGATGCCGAGGGCGCCCTGCCTGTTCGCTCGGAAGATGGGCGCGCGGTTCATCTCCGGGCCTCTCTACGACGCGAGCTTCGGCCGCTTCACCCTGCCGCTCATCGCCGCGCTCGACGAGATTCCCGCCAGCACCCTGGAGCGGTTCCGCGCGCTCGACGGCATCCTGCGTCGCGCCGGCTGACCCCAGACCCCGCCGTATTTCCTCCTTCACCTTCAACTCGCAACAACCGGGAGCGCGAGCCCCGGGCAGGAGACGTCCGTGCAGATGACGCTGGAGTGCTCGAAGTCGATGGATTGGGTGGACCTGCTGGAGCAGGAGGCACGCGCGCTGGTGGCGACGTTGGATGCGCATCCCGACGCGAGCCGCCTGTTCGCGGGCACGTTGGACCGCGAGGGCTACATCCACTACCTGGTGCAGACGTATCACTACGCGCGCTGGAGCACGCCGCTGCTGAAGAGCGCGGGGGAGCGGCTCAATCATCTGGGCCGGCACCCGCGCCTGGCGGAGTTGTTGCTCCAGAAGGCCGCGGAGGAGCGCGGGCACGAGCGCTGGCTGCTCGCCGACCTGCACAACCTGGGCTGCTCGCATGAGCAGGTCCATGCGATGGAGCCGTGCCCCGGCGTGGAGGCCTACACCGGCTGGAACTTCTTCACCTCCCGGGCGGGTATCCCCACCGCGGTCCTGGGGACGTCCTATGTGTTGGAGTACCTCTCCCTGGCGCGGGCGACGGAGGCCTCCGAGCGGCTGGTCCAGGTCGCGGCCATTCCCAACATCGACAGGTCGGTGACGTTCCTGCGCGCCCACGGGGGGCTGGATGGAGACCACGTGGAGGAGCTGACGACGGTGCTGCGGACGCTGACGGACGTGGAGGAGCAGTCCGCCGTGCTGCTGTCGGCTCGCACGACGCGCGTCGTGTATCCGGCCATCTTCCGCGAGCTGTGAGCCTCCATCCCCCTCGCGAGGTAGAGACAGCCCTCCTGGCCCCCGCCATTCTCCCCGTCGAAGCAGGACATCCACATGAGAGGGGGCGCCATGCGTTACATCACTCACATCCACCTCGAGGGCGGGCGAGGACTGGAGCACATCTCACGGGTTCGCTGGCGTGATGGACTCATGACGGGGACGAGTACGCGGCAGCAGATGGTGGAGTGGATTGATGACGGTGGAGACGCGAGGGTCCAGGCCCTTCCCGTGGATGCACGGGTAGAGGTCGTCAATGCGCGACCGCCCTATCTGCGGTCGGTGCCGAACGGCGGTCTTGTCGACAATCTGTTGTCCCTGCCGGAGTTCTGAGCCGGCCGGGTGATTGGGTGCCACGGGCGGGTCCGGAGGAAGGGCCGGCCCCGTCCGTGGTGGCTCAGCCGGGTTTCCTGTCGAGAACCATGTTCATCCCCTTTTTCCCTCTCCAAAGACAGGAGAGGGGGACGCTGTCCCTACCACCCCAGTGGTAGATGCCCTTCCGGCCCGAGGTCCCACCTCCCAGGTCCAGGACGCCCGAGAGCCCCGGGCGTCGCCTGTCCTGGCGGAGTCGAGGAACGCTGGCGATGAGCCTGTGCATGCATCGATCCTAGCGGAGCCCCTGGGACAAATACACGCCCTCAAGATGGATTGATGCGTTTGATATTTGTTACCCGGGTGGGTGCATCCTCACTCAGCGGGTAGGCCATGCGTGCGACGAGGCTACTCCCCGAGAGGTATGTCCTGACCTGCCCGTGTGTCGGTACGGTGTGTCGAGTTCGGGTCGACACTCCTTCCCGCCGCGTCTGGACTTCGCGGCAGCTCGGTGAGGCATGGTCAGGATTCTGCATTCCGCGGATTGGCAGATGGGGCTCCGGGCAAGACACGTGGCCCAGGTGGCGACCTCGGTGCGTGATGCGAGGTTGGAGGCGGCTCGCAATGTCATTGAGGCGGCGAACCGTCATCAGGTGAATGCCGTCGTGCTCGCGGGTGACATCTTCGAGGACAATCTGGTCGAGGACCGGCTCGTTCATCAGGTGGTGTCGGTGTTGGAGGGTTCGCGCGCGCCGGTGTTCGTCCTTCCGGGCAACCATGACGCGCTGACGCCTGACGCCGTCTACCACCGGGCCTCCTGGAAGCAGCGCCCCGCTCGGGTCGTCATGTTGGATGGGGAGGCGCCAGTTCCGATTCCAGGGACGTCGGCGGTTTTGCTGGCTGCCCCGCTTCGACAGAAGAAAGGAATGAAGGACCCGACGGCCGAGTGGCGAGCTCGTGCGGACGTGGATGCCATCAGGGTCGGCGTGGCGCACGGCTCCCTTCGCATCGAGGGGAAGCATGCCGCGGACGACTTTCCCATTGGTCTGGATGCGGTGAGCCGGGTCGGGCTCGACTACCTCGCTTTGGGACACTGGCATGGGCAGTACGTCCACGAGGGACGCACCGCCTATGCGGGGGCACATGAGGCGACGAAGTTCGGCGAGGATGGTTCTGGACAGGCACTGCTCGTGGAGCTTGCGTCGCGAGGGGCGATGCCCCGACTGACTCCGGTCTCCACCGGCACGTTGCAGTGGCGCACCGTGGAGCTGGACCTGAGCCAGGACGCGGAGCGGGCGGCGGAGCGCGTCCTGGGACTGGTGAGGGATACCGCGCAGCCGGCCAGGACGCTGCTGCGGCTTCGCACCATGGGGACGTCCTCGGAAGCCGCGACACCGGTGCTGGCTCGGCTCAAGGAGGGACTGCTGGGCAGGGCGTTCCTGCATGTCGCTGTCGAGCGACGCGACATCGCCAAAGCCGAAGTGGAGGGGCAACTGGCGGAGGTGGCCGCCTCCAGCCCGCTTGTCGCATCCCTCCTGGAGGAGTTGTCCCGGTCCTCGACTCCCGGGCTCGTGGATGCGTCGGAGGCTGGCCGGCTCGCGGCCCGTCGTCTCTTGTCTGAGCTGGTGATGGAGGCGTGGCGATGATTCTGCGCGGACTTCGAGTTCAGCACTTCCGTTGCTTCCGCAATCCCGTGGAGTTGAAGGGCTTGGGATTGGGCATACATGTCGTTCATGCGCCGAACGAGACGGGGAAGTCGAGCCTCGTCCTGGCCCTCGCGCGGGCGCTGTTCGACCGGAACTCGACCAAGGACAGGGAGATACAGAACCTGCGTCCATGGGGAACGACGCTGTCGCCCCGGGTGACAGTCGAACTGGAGACAGGGGGCAAGCGCTATCGATTGGAGAAGGCGTTCCTGGACGACGCCACGAGCCTGCTGGACGAGTGGACGGGGACGCGATTCGAGCGGCTCGCGGACTCGCAGCGAGCGGATGAAATGGCGCGAGGTTTCCTCGTCTCCAGGGAAGCGCAGTCCGGTGCGACGAAGCTGGGGCACTGGGGGCTGGCCCGACTGCTCTGGCTGAATCAATCCCCCGAGCGGCATGTGTTACCGGACCTGGATGATTCCCTGAAGGCGCGGCTCATGGAGGCCGTGGGTGTCGCTGCGATGAGCCTGCGGGAACAGGGTGTGCTGAAGCGGGTGGAGGCCGCCTATCTCGAGTTCTTCACGGTGAAGAAGGGCAAGGTCGCGACGGGGAGCGAGCTGGGGGCGAAGGCGGCGCTCGTGACGTCCATCGAGGACGAGGTGAAGAGACTTCGTGCCGAGCAGGAGGCGAGTGCTGAGCATGCCCGGGACATGGAGGAGGCAAGGAGCGCGCTGGCTGACCTCGCGGAGGAGCGGGCGGGCTTCGAGACGGACCTCACGGCGCTTCAGGCGCGTGTCGAGGTCGAGACGGAGCTGGAGCAGCAGATCGCGCTTCGGGACAAGGACGTGGAGCGCCAGCGTCAGGAGTGGGCGCATCTGGACGGCAAGCAGCGGGAGCTGCTCGCACTCCGCCAGAAAGTGACGCTGCATCAGGCTCTGGCGACGAAGACGGAGCCGCTCCTCAAGAAGGCCCTGGATGACATGGGCGGTCGGGAGGAGTCGCAGCGGCAGGCCCGAGAGTCGTATCAGGCGCGGCTCGGCGAGCAGGAGCAGGCGGAGCAGCGAAAAGAGCGCGGACGCCTGCTGGACCAGGCGCGGCAGGCGCTGCTGGAGCAGCAGCGGCTTGACGGACAGCTCAAGCAGGGAGAACGACTGGAGGCCGCCGTGGAGGGGATGCGGCGAAAGACAGCGGCGTTGAGGCCGTTGTCCGAGCCCGACGTCAAGCGCGTGGAGGATGTCGAGCGCAAGCTGCGACAGGCGCACGACAAGCTGGAGGTGCGGGGAATCGAGGTCGTCTTCAAACCCGAGGGGGCGCGGAGCATCGAGTGGGAAGCAGAGGGGCATGTCCAGCGCCTCAAGTTGGCGAAGGCCGAAGAGAAGCTGTTCGCGGGTGTGCGCGCGGGCAGCCTGCGCATCCAGGGTGTGGGCGAGGTGAGTGTTCGCACCCAGGCCGAGGAGATTGGGAGTCTCCAGGCGGACGTGGAGAAGTTCCGCAAGGAGCTGGCGCGCCGCCTCCACGAGCATGGCGCTGAGAGCCCACAGGCGTTGCGTGCCGAGTGGGAGTCGCAGCGGGTGGTGCTTCAGGAGCAGCAGAAGCACGAAGGCGCCCGGACGACGTTCCTGGAGGCCGCGGGCTTCGAGAGCGTGGCGGAGCTCGGGGAGAAGCGGCGTGAGCAGGCGGGGAAGGTGGGGACGCTGGCGGGACAGCTCAACCTCTCGGTGCCTGAGCTGGCCACGCACCCATTCCCGGAGCTCGCGGTGCTCTCCGAGGAGCTGAAACTCCGCAAGCAGGAAGTGAAGGAGCGGGAGAAGAAGAAGGTCGACGCCGAGGCGGCCTATCTCGAAGCGGACAAGCAGGTGCGGACTCTCACCCATGCGCGGGACACCGCGACGCAGACGGCGCGAGAGCTGGAGCTGACGATGAAGGCCCAGGTCCAAGTGCTGGGCATGTCGCTGGAGCAGCTCGGGGCCGAGGTCGAGCGAGTCCAGGGCGAGCTGGCGCGTCTGGAGAACATGGTGAAGGGGCTGAGGGCGAGGCTGCCGCGTCCGGAGGAGCGGGCGGCCACCCACCGTCGGCGGCTCGAGGACGCGCGTGAGCGGGTCATGAGCGAGGAGAAGACGGCCCAGGAGCGAATCACCCGGGCGGAGACGCTGCTGGGGCAGGCGGCGGAGGTGGGGGTGTACTCGCGGCTGGGGGACGCGGAGGAGCGGCTCGTGCTGGCGATGGAGGAGCACCAGCAGCTCAAGACCCGAGCCGAGGCGGCCGAGCTTCTCCGGAAGCTGGTGCGCGAATGGCAGGAGCGCGTGAATCGGACGTTCGTGACACCTGTCCAGGACGCGGTTCAGTCGCGCTTGGAGCACATTCGCGGAGGTGGGTGGAACGAGCAGCTCTCGCTGGCGCCGGAGTTCGCCGAGGCGGCGATGCGGACTCCCGACGGGGACAAGACGTTGGCGAGCTACTCGTGGGGGATGCAGGAGCAGACCCTGTTCTCCCTGCGGTTGGCGCTCGGGGAGATGCTGTCGAAGCAGGGCTCCATGCCCGAGCCTCAATTGGTGGTCCTGGACGATGCGTTGGTCAACACGGACGCGGTCCGTCACCGGCGCGCACTGGAGTTGATCGAACAGGCGGGAGAGACGCTACAGGTGCTCATCTTGACCGCCTTCCCGGAGCGCTATCGCACCCTGCGAGGGATGAAGGCGTTCGACCTGCGGGAGTTGGCTCAGTCATCCGTGGCGACAGAGTGAGTGTCCGCTTGCGCACCGGGGGTCGCTCATGACGATGACCCGGGGCGGCATTGACACGCATCGACAATAAATATCAGCCGCATCATGCTGGAGATTGCGCCATTCCGGCGCCTTCTCGAAAAGGCATGCAGCAATGACTCTTCGCCACATTGTCGGGCTCGTATTTCTCGCGGCGGTCGCTACCGGTTGTGGCGGCGTGTCAGACCCGGAGTACCGCATCGAACAGGGCGGGAAGGGCGCGACGCTCGTTCACGGCGACGCCGAGGCCGTCGCATTGTCGTCGGGCACGTTCGAGATGAAGGACGGGACCACGGAGACGCTGTCCTCGGAAGAGAAGACGGCTTCGTATATGGCGGATGTCTATATTTGTTGCGATGTCTGCACCATCTATGGGGATGGTTCGATCTACTGCACGGGCTGTCAATTCTGTTGAAGTCGCCACGCCCGTAATGGATAGGGGACCGGGGAGTACTCGCCGGTCCCCTGTGCACATCCGTGCGGCTGGCCCTATCGCCGCAGGCAGACGCTTACGAGGAGGTCCGCTGAGAGGGCAGGGCGGCACGCAACGCTTCTGGACTCCCCGTGAGCACCAGCCTGTCCACGGCTCGCGTCATCGCCACATAGAGAAGGCGAGCCTCCTCCTTGGCGTCCGTCGCATGTCGCGAAGGGCGCCCGAGTCCGGGAATCACGATGGCTGGAAACTCCAGGCCCTTGCTGGAATGGAAGGTGAGGACCTTGACGCTGTCTTCAGTGGGCTTCAGCGCGGATTGAGGCGCGCGTTTGCCCACCCACTGGAAGGGGATGCCCGACCGACGCAGCTGGTGGATGGCCGCGTCCCCGACATCGACGGTGCGGTAGAGCACCGCCATGTCATTCCAGCGGAGTCCCTCGGAGTGCAGCTGTTGCAGGTGCCCCGCGATGTAGTTCAGCTCCGCGCCCAGGCTGGGCAACGGAACGACCTGGGGCGGCGGTCCATGTCGGCCCGCGCTCTGCGGAAGGAGCAGTGGAACGCCATCCTCATCCGCATCCTCGGGAGTCAGCACGTCCTTGGCATAGTGGTACGCGAACTGGAGGATTTCGGAGGTGTTGCGGTAGTTCAGACGAAGGATGGTGGTTCGCCCCTGCGCCTGGATGCCGACGCTCTTGAAGCTGAAGCGTCCGCGCCGGTAGATGGACTGGGCGTCGTCATACAGCACGAGGAGGGAGTTGGTCTCCGGCGCGACCATCTGGGCCACGAGCTTGAGCCACTCGGGCTGGAAGTCATGCCCTTCGTCAATCAGCACCGCGCCATACTGCCCACGAGGGATGAGCCCCCGGTCGGCCGCCTGGATGACGCGCTGAACGAGCTGCTCGACATACTCGGAGGAGGAAAGCCCTTGGGGCGGGAGCCCCGCATGGAAGGTCACGAGCTGTTCGCGGCACCAGGCGTGGAAGGTGCTCACGTTCACCTGCTGCCGGGAGATGCCTCGTGCGGCCAGGTAGGGCTCCAGCCATTCCGCCAGGGGGCGGCCAAAGCACAGCACGAGGATGGGTCGTTGGAGGACCTTCGCGAGCTGCACGGCGCGGTAGCCCAGAATCATCGTCTTGCCCGAGCCCGCGACGCCATGGATGACGCGGTGCCCTTCGCCCAGGCTGCGCGCGAGTTGCTCCTGCTGGAGGTCCATGATGCGGATGATGTCGGGCAGGGTTGCTTCGGCGTCTGGCTGCTCGAAGAGGCTGAGCTGTGTTCCTCCGATGCGGAGCTCCGGGAAGATGTGCCAGCGCATCCGGTCGAGCTGTGGAAGCGTCAGCGGGCGGGAGGGCACCCAAGGAAACATCTCCCAGAGTCGTTGCTGAAATGCCTCGGGCGTGACGCTCTCGGAGATCTCATCCTTGCAGATGGCCCGATGCGAAGGGATGACCTCGCCAAGTCGTGCGCTTTCGAACTGCGCCCGGGTCAGATTGGAGAAGACGACCCCATAGCTCCAGGGAAATGCCAGCCTGCCCCGGTGGGGCCCCTCTGGGAGAACCAGGGACGGGTCTTTCTGAAGCAGGGACGCGATGTCCTGGGCATAGAGCCGTGCCTGCTCGAAGGGATTCGCGACCTCCTTGAGCCCGTCGTGGGTGAGCAGGGTGGCGCTGCTCTTGTCGATGCGGTGGATGCCATCGCTCTTCCAGTCCTTCACCTCCAGGACCAGGATGCCTCGGCGGGGATGCAGAACGATGAAGTCGGGGTGGTGGCCCGTCTGCCCAATGGCGACGTCGTACCAGAGGAGATAGTCGTCCTCGAGCTTCTCTTCGAGCCGCCTCGCCACGCGCTTCTCGCCCGACTGCATCCGAGGGAGGCACTGGTTCAGGGCGGGGATGAGGGTCGCCATGCCTCCATGGTAGTTCCAAGGGCGGGAGAGATGGAACGCGGGCCTTTGAGGCCGGGAGTGGAAGTGACCACGGAGTGACGTCCGGGCCGTGACGCCTGGCTCTACTTGAGCAAGTCAGGCGAAGTCAGGACGTCGGAGAGCATCGTGGCCTCGCTTGAGCTGTGCGCGAAGATATCGATTACAGAGGGCCCCAGAGACAATCGTGGCCGCAATACGGCAGGGTCCCAAGGCCGGCGGGCTCGAACATATGGCCCTTGCAGCAGACGGTGGAGCCGGAGCACGACGTTGAGTGGCGCATCTAGAAGGGGACCCTGAGCTACGTTCCCAGCAAGACGCGCTATGCCTTCGATGCTCCCAAGCCTCGCGCGGGTCCCTGGCGCCACCTCACTGGATGAGGGTGACGACCTGGGTGTCGCAGGAGACAGGGTCGACATACGAGTTGGCAGTGTCGACGGTGCAGACCGGGGGCGGCGAACCGAGGGCGCTCTGGTTGATGGTTCCCGAGCAGAGGCCGCCGGTGCGGGTGACCGTGAATTGCCAGACGCACGTCTTCGCGGGGCCACTCCCCGTGTTGGTCGTGTAGTAGTAGGTGTGGGTCGAAGGGGGCATGAAAGGAAATTGGGTCATGCCCCAGCCGCCGTTCAGAAGGGTGGGCAGTTGAGGAACGAGGGTGCCACCCGCGAAGACGGTGGAGCCGATCAGGTTCAGGACGTAATACGACTGGATCAGGGTGAACCGCGCAGGGGATGCGGAGTCCCCCCGTCGTGCCGGAAGCTCCACCGTCTGTGTCGTGGGGGTGCTGACATACTCGCTACGCGGGAAGCCGAAGGCGAACGGCTCCGTGGCCCCGCTCATGGGCGCGAGGGTCAGGAGGATGACCGCCAGAGAGCGCTTCACGTTCCTCGTCATGGGAACTCCGTGATGTCTGGTGTTGGGTGGAGCGCCGATTCTCTAGCATGCTTCCTGTTTGATTTTCAATTGAGGCGGGCGAGCATCCGGGGATGGTCCGCCGCCTTGCGATGGAAAGGCAGGCAGCCCTGGCGTGCCGGGGAGGAGAAGTGTCCCTAGGTTGAAAAGCAATGAGAGACCATCCGATGCGCGACGCATGGCTGCTCAGTCCGGGGGCCCACGGCTTCGGCGAGGGTCTTGATCGTTGCAGCCACGAGATGCACGGCCCCTACGAATTGCCCCCCGGGCCCGAGGGCTTCTCCTTTTCGCTATACCAGTCCATCGGTGTCGGGTTTCAGGCCGGACATCGGCTGGAGCTCCTGGAGAACGGCTCACGATGCGCGGTTCGTCCGCGAGCTGGGGCGGTGCTGGGAGAAGGACCTGGCCGTCTCCAAGGAGATCTCCCTGGAGAAGGGAGGTCGCACCAACCCGTGGCGGCGGCTGGCCCGTCAGGCCACGCAACTGGTGGGGCACACGCGGTAGTCACCTTTCTTGCGCGGGTTCGTCATGACCACCCGTCGTGGGGCGCCTCGGGGCGCGCGCCTCTCGCATACATGTATCTGCCCATGGGCGGTGGCGTGTCCCTCACGCCCGCTGTCGTGAGAGGTGTTAGGCTCGGCCGCGGCGGTTTCGGGGGACTTTGCCATGGCCACGTTCGACAAGAGGTCGGGCCCTGTGTCCGCGCCGGCGCCCGGCTCGGCGCCAGCGGCACGCAATCAGGTCAGGGCACCCCAGGCGCCCTCGCTCCAGGTGGTCCTGTCAGGTGGTACGCATGCGCAGGAGGCGCGGACTCCGGATGCCCTGGAGATGGAGGGACTGCCTCCCGCTCCGGCTCCACGGTTCGACTTCTCCCGCCTCCCCATCGAACCCCCGTCGATGCCGCGCGGCGGCGCCTACTCCCCGATGGGAGCGCGGCTCCAACGGACCTTCGGCCCCGCGGCCGCACACATTCCCATCCATCCGGGCTCGGCGCTGACCGCTGGCGCCCGGGGGCTCACGGTGAATGGCGAGGTCCACCTCGCGCCAGGCTTCAGCGACGTGCGAGGTGAGGAGGGCCGTGGCCGGGTGGGGCACGAGGTCGCCCATGCGCTCCAGCAGCGCGCTGGTGCCGGGGGAGGACTGACCGAGGAGCGCCGCGCGGAGCTGGAGGAAGAGGCGGGTCAGGCCGCGCGCTCCTTCGCGCAGGGGCGTCCTTTCTCCGTCCGGGGACGCGCGCCGGCGGGGCTGGCGCTCTACGACGAGCCTCCTCCCAGCGGACTGCCTCCCCCGAAGACAGTCCAATGGGGAGGAGACTCCTTCACCATCACCTTCGAGCGCAGTCAGGTGAGTGGTGAGGACCGCCTCGTCGTGAGCGTCGCGTACACCGGCCCCTTTCCAATGGATGGCCCTGGGCTGGATGGCCGGCGCGCGCGCCTGAGCGTCGGATTGGGCACGGCCCCGCTGAGGGCCGTCCTGCTGCCTCCGAGCGAGTTCGCTCCAGATGAGCTGTCGCTCTCCCTGGACCTCTACGGCAATGGCTCTCGCGTGGTGAAGCTGGTCGACCAGGTCCGCGTGGAGGCGAGTCCAGGCCGGGGCCGGGAACACAGCCTCTCGTTGAAAGTGATTGGGGGTGGCGGTGGGAGCTTCCAGTCCTTCTGGGTGAAGGACCCGAGCGCCCGCGCGGCGCCGGCGTCGTCTGCGCCTTCCGCGACGCAGGGAGATGTCCCCGGTGAGAAGCCGCAGTCACTGTTGGACCTGCGCACCCTCGGCACCGAGCTGCGCATCGACGGGGATGGAGACCAATCCAAGGAGCTCCTGCTGAATGTGGTGCCGAAGGACTACTGGCCCCACCCGACCTACAAGGACGTGCCCCGGAACCTGCAGCTGCGTGTGATGCAGTTGTCATCGCGGCAGGAGCGCGCCTACGTGTTCCAGCTTCCCGCTCCGGGGCCCACCAGCCGGGGCAGCTTCTTCCCGCTGTTTCGAGAGACGACGGACGGGCTGGCGCCGACGCGCATCTCCCTGGTGTTGCCCACCGACTCCCAGCTCCTGCTCGTCTACCCGCCCACACGCGACGCGAAGGGCGTCTCCTACCGCGTCACCGTGGCGGGCCAGGAACTCACCGCGACGTTTCCCCCGGAGAAGGTCGTGCACCGCGTCGCCTCCGCGGACGCGGTGCGGACATCGGGCGGAGTCTCCTCCGTGGACCTCACGTTGGGCGCCTATCGGGACCGCTTCCGCGTCACGGTGCAGCGCAACGGTGGGAGCACCCTGCTGGGCATCTCGGCGCTCCAGTCCCAGGGGGCCACGGGCAGCATGGGCGTGCCGCTGCAGCTCACGGGCGTCCCCTCCCTGGCGGTCCTCGACTCGGATGGGCTCTCCGTGGCGTTGGACCTGGACCAGGACCAGAAGGTCGACCTGCGCATCAACGACCGGCTCGACTCGCCGGATGAGGCGGATGGCGGGGGAGATCCGGAGCAGGCCCGCAACCACCAGCTGCGGGTGACGGGCGCCGCCGTGGGTGGGGAGAAGCTCTTCGCCTTCACCGTGCGCCAAGGCGTCATCCGAGGAGGCCGGGCCACTCCGAGTCGCGAGGACCAGCTCGCGGCCTCCGGAGCGCAAGCCATCACCGGCCTGTCCGAGCAGGCCGCGCTTGGGCCCCTGCGTGACGAGCTGAACGCCTACGAGGGCGCCATGCGCGCCGAGCGGCACGAGGCGGCCAGCAGTGGGTTCCTGGGCAAGGGGACCTACGCGTCCTGACTGGCGCTGTCCGCGGACATGATTCGCCTGGAGCCACAGGCCGACGCCAACACCGTCCAGCCCGCGCTCAAGGAGCAGGCCAGTGTCCACGCAGCGGCCTTCTACAAGGCCCTGGCGGACGAGACGCGCGGCGCGGTGGCGCTCCGGGCGGCACATGGGTGGTGGAGCTCGACCAACAAGTACACCGACGCGCGCCTGGATCCGACGGGCGAGAAGGGCGGGGGGCCCGAGCTGGAGAAGAGCCTGCGGAGTGGAAGCTGGCAGGCTGCGCTGTCGCACTACCGGCGACTGGTCCAGGGCATGGACCAGTGGATCCTCGATTCGCTGCGCAAGGGAGGCCGCTCTCAGGAGGCGCAGCGCGTCGAATACCTGGGCGCGATGCGGGAGCAGCTCGACGCGTTGACTGGCAAGCCGGGCGTGCGCCGCGTGCAGGCCGTCTTCCACCCGGACGAGCAGTACCGGGCGACGGCTCGCATCCACGAGGTGCCGCTGTCGCTGCTGCTCTGGTCCGAGCAGGGCCAGTGGCACCTCAAGGACATCACCAATCCGAAGAACACCTTCGAGGACACGGAGGCCGTGGCGGCGGGGCAGTCGGAGCCATCGAGGGCGCTCTTCGAGAAGCTCGACTACAAGGTCCACTTCCCCAAGGGCATCATCCACTACCAGGTGCCTGGAGGCACCGGCGGTCGCATCGAGACGACCGAGCGGCGCAGCTGGCACGAGTATGTGAGCTACATCGGGCTCGGCGTCGCCGCGGTGGGCTTCTCGCTGGCGACCTTCGGGACGGGCACGGTGGCGGTGGCGGGCGCGTGGGTGCTGGCGGGCTCGGGCGTCATCGGGGCGGTGGCGGCGGCCGGTGACATCCAGGAGCGGCTGAGTCACGGCAACCGCGATTGGTCCGCCATCACCCTCGACGTCGCGGCGGTCGTCGCGGGGCTCGCGGGGGCCTCGGCGCTGGCCGCCGGGCGAATCACCCTGGGCGCGGCAGCCGCGGCGAAGCAGGGGCATGCCTGGTCGGGACTGGCGGCGCGGCTCGCCGTCTACTCCGAGCGACTCTACGTCCCGCTGAACCTGGGCAAGGGCGCCTCGGACGTCGTCACCCTCGCGGTCCTCACGGACCAGATCGCCACCCAGCTGGACCAGATAGAGCAGGCCGCAGGGAGCCGAGGGGACACAAGGACGCGGCGAAGGCGCTGGTCCTGGCGCAGTTCATGGCGACAGGGGGGCATCATCGCGCTGGGCATCAAGGGCTCGCTGCCGAAGCCAGGACAGGGCCAGCGCCTCTACCTGCACTTCCCGGCGGAAGGTCCCCCTGTCGCCACGCTGTTGCAGCACCTGGACGAGACGACGACGGGACTGCGAGGCGTGCGTCCCCACCTGACGGACACCGATTTCACGTCGCGGGCCGCGCGCGGCAACAACCAGCAGGTGAGCCTGACCAACAGCAAGAAGGTTCCGGCGACGCAGGTGGTCTTCCTGGAGCCGATGCCGGGCTCCAGCGCGGTGCAGTTGGTCGAGGTGCTCGACGACACGGGCGCGGTGTTGGGCAAGCTCAAGCCCACGGTGGATGGGTTCCAGATTCCGCTCCAGCCCACGGCGCGGGTGCGCGTCACGCTGGCGAGTGGCACCCAGTTCGAGTGGACCGGCGCGCAGGCCCCGCCCACCGGCTATCGGCTGTCCATCAAGCCATCGAAGCCCTTCCAGGAAGCGGGCTTCGCGGGAGGGCATACGCGGGATGCCTGGGATGAGACCCTGCGGATGTATGGGGACAAGATTCAAGTCACGAACCAGCAGAAGCTGGGCTTCCGACTGCCGGGTGACACCGTCGATACCGAGCTGCGCGTCATCCGCTACACCTACGACAGCAAGGCCGTCAATGTGCCGAAGACCATATTCGAGGGGCGCGGCACCGGCTCGCTCAGCAACTTCGAGAAGCACCTGTATGCCCATGCGTCGTACGCGCTGGAGAGCGCCGCGCCCACGGACCGGTTGGTCGCGGTGAAGGTGCCGGTGGTGGATGGGGCGGGCAAGCCCGCGGTGGTGAAGGTGATTGTCGCGAGGGACTCGCCGGCCGCGGGAGAGCGCATCGGCACGATTCGAAGCTGGTGGATCTCCGAGGAGAACCTCACCAACGCGCAGCTCGTTCGTCCGCCGTGAAAGTCCGTGGACTCAATCCGTCGTGAAGCGGGGGAAGCCCTGCTAGCCTGGCGGAGACATGCGCACTGTTCGCCTGGAAGGCCCGAGCCTCGATGTCTCCGACGACCCGAACGGCGTCATCGGCGAGTTCCTGGCCTATGCGCTCTCGCTGAAGAACCTCTCCGGGCGTGAGCCCGCGGAGGAGTTCGCCGAGCGTTTCTCCCCGGAGGGGCAGGGGATGAGCCTGCCCGACGTCTTCATGGCCTACCGCGCCGAGGGACAGGACGACCTCCCCCCGGAGCTGGGTGAAGCGGCCTGGGCGGAGCTGGGCGAGAAGGAGCCCTGGGTGCTCTCGCGGCTCCAATACGGTTGGGCTCCGGAATCGGCTGTCCTCGAAGGGGCGGAGCTGCGGCACCTGCTTCAAGAGTCATTGTTGCTGCGCGGTGGCGTACCGCTGCGGGGGTGACGCGTGACTCGCGTGGAGCCCCGCCTCTGGCGCCGTGCCAAGGCCTGACGCTGGACAAATGATTACGCGCACGTTGGGAGGACTTGTGCAGAGAGCTGCACACGAGCTCCACCTCCACGTGGCCGCGTGCAGCGCATCCTCTGGAAACTCCTTGGAGCAGGGGACAGGTCTCTTGGTTGCACTGTCGCGTGCACATGAAAAACTCCACGACTCGCAACTTGCTGACTCAGCCTCTGGTGCTCGCGTTGCTGTTCCTCTCCCCGGGCCTCGCGCTCGCGGCCACGGATGACCCGCTGCCAGGGGAAACGGCCCTTCCGGCCACGGAGCCGAGCAAGTTGCTCCCGGTGAAGGACCCGCGGTCCGAGTCACCGGTACGAGAGGTCCTGCATACGAGTGCGCGCATCGCGGCGGAAGTCGGAGCCATGTCGGTGACGGGCCTCGCCATGGGACTCCCCGGGGCTTTCATCGGCGACGCGCTATGTAGGAACTCCCCGGGAAGCGGGGACTGCCTCGGCGGGGCGGGCATTGGCTATGTCCTGGGCGCTTCGGTGGGCGTGCCCATTGGCATCATGTGGGGCGCGAGCCTCCTGGGCGGAAAGGGGACGTGGACTGGAACGCTCATTGGAGCGGGGTCGGCAGCTGGGGCTGGCGCCCTGACGGGGCTGCTTGTGGCGAATGACGGAGATCGTTTCGCAGCCGCCTCCATCTCCGCCCTGGCGGGCTCCATCCTGGGCTCCTTCATTGGGTATGAGCTGTCTCATGCCGCCAATAGCGCGCCACCAGCCCCGACGGAGGTCAGCGTGCTTCCGTCGGTGGCGGTGTCTCAGGGTGGAATGATGTTGGGGCTGGGCGGGAGCTTTTGAGCGCATGACGTGACGACTCGCCGCGCGTGATTCAACACGGCACCGAGTTCTCTTCGGGGCTCGGGCCGTGGTGCGGTGCGTTGGTCTGGTGTGTGTGGATGTCGCCATGAGCGGGATGAGGGAGACCTCACCCGAGAGGTGGCGTGGAAGATTCGGACGACCTGCTATCCTTTGAGTCGTTGTCGCCGTGAGCGAGTTGGAAGTCCCTGTCACACCCACCTGGGAGGGTACGATGCTCGGTTCCGCGAAGAAGGTCGTTCAGGTGTTGCTTGCCGTTGTCACGGGGGCGGCTGTGTCGTTCGGTGCCACGCTGGCGGTCGCCGCGCCCGCGGAGCCGCTTTCCTATTGCGCCGGCAACTGCGTCAATGAGTGCATCGAGGCGGGTTTCGCCTATGGCCGATGCTCTGGCGATGTCTGTGTGTGCTTCCCGTTCTCCTGAACCGCAGTAGCGGGCTCTGCTGGCGCAGGTGACTGACCTGCGCCGCAGTGGTGGAGATGTCAACAGTCAGTCCTGGACCCGGCCTTGAAATGGACTACAAGGTCGCCATGAAAAGTCTTTCGACGCGTTTCCCCCGCCGCTCGTTCGACGTTCCTCCCGTGCCCCGGTCCTTCCGGGTGCTCGCCTTTGGCCTCTCCTTCGTGGCCATGAGCTGCAGTCCCGAAGTCGTGGCCCCCGAGGCCTCGAATCCCGACACGGTGAAGGAGGCCCCCTCCACGACTGCGACCACCGAGCAGCCCCTGGAGCTGGGCTTGACGGTCAACATCCTCGCCGGACCGGACGCGCAGTCGTCGCGCGTCACCGCCTCGGGCACGCTCATGCACCTCGTCACCGACCTGGAGCGGCAGACGTTTGGCGTCACTGACGCGCCGCTCAAGAACGCCATCGGTTCCTTCATGGGGCGCAACCCGGAGGATGCGTATGTGCGTGGCCCCACGCCGTGGGATGACCTGTACACCGTCTATGGGCTGGAGCAGACGAAGGCGGTCCTCACCGTCAAGAGTGCGCAGATTCTGGAGATCACCTCACAGCCCACCGTGCTGAACCGGGTCGAGTTCATCAACGAGAGCACCCGGTTTCCGGCCACCTATCACGCCGATGTCACGCAGGATGTCTCCAACACGGTGGAGACCAACTGGAACTCCACGCACGGCGTCGAGTTCACCCAGACGGTCAGCTACAAGGTGGAGTTCCTGGGGTCCGGAGGCGGCGGAGAGACCTCGTTTGGCTATTCCTACCAGTGGGGCCAGGGGGGCTCCGAGAGCAAGACCTACACCGTTGGCTCGTCCCAGGGTGTTTCCCTGGAGCTGCCGCCGCTGGCCGCAGTGGAGGCCGTGCTTAGCGCGAGCCGGGGGACCATGCGCGTCCGCATCAAGTACAACGTCTCTCTTCAGGGCATGACGGCCGTCAATTACAATCCAAGGCATCGGGATCACCACTTCTGGTGGTTCAACCTCGCGGAGGTCATGGCCTACACCGGGAAGAGCAACGCCCGCGAGTACACCGAGGACCTCGAGATTGGCTACTTCGCCAATGCCAAGGTGGTCATCCGGGACATCGAGGACGTCGACGCCATCTACTTTTCGTATGGGCAGAGCGTTCCAGGAGGGCATTGCATCTCGTTGAACGAGCCGGCGGACCCTTACACCTGGTGGGACAACTCCCTGTGCACGCCCACGGACTACGGTTTCCGCTTCAGCTACGCGGGGCCCATCGCCGGGATGCGCTGCACGCTGATGAACGAGCCGACGGACCCGCATGGCTGGGGTGACAACTACTTCTGCGTGCCGCAGGAGAGTCGGATCATGCCTGTGTGGTCTCACACGGGGCCTGTCGCCAACAAGCGCTGTGTCTCCGTCGATGAGGGCTCGGACCCGCATGGCTGGGGCGACAACTACCTGTGTTTTTGACCTGGAGCTGAACCCGGGGCGAGACTTTCCCTCCGTCTCCGCCCGCTTCGCCCGGGTGGAGACGGCGCGCCGCACGAAGGGGGCCTCATCGGCGAACCAAGCTCGCCCCTCGGACTCTCGACGCGCTGGACTGGGCAGTGCGGCGGCTGCGAGCAGCCACCCCGCTCGCAAAGCTCGCCGCCTGGTTTCGCCACTGCCTATCCTTGCCTCAACTCAACTCAACTGAGCTCGGCGTTAGCATCAGGAAAGCGACGCCCACGCTATCAGTGGCTGGTTTGGCGCATTTGATTACGATCAATTCGCCATCAAGTTGGGCCTCGTTCGAGTTGCTACCGAGCGGAGTGGCCCCCAGCTTTTCGGCGAGCTTGCGGCCAATGAAGTGGCGGTAGGGCACGGGAATCGAACTCGCCAGAGACGTCTCTCAACGCCTCTCACTGGTTTTGAAGACCAGGCCGGCCACCAGGTCCGGAGGCCCTACCACCGCTGATTAGTGCCGGCCCCTCCCAGCCCCGTCAACGCTCACCGTGCCGGCTTCAACCCCGGCAGCCCGTGCACCAGCGTCTGCGTCAACGTCTCCCGCAGCTCCTCCGCGGATGTCTGGAACGCCGCGCACGTCAGCTTCAAGCTCACGATGCCGTGCAACCCGGCCCACACGGTCTCCGCCAATCGTCCCGGGTCCGCCGTGTCCGCAATCCTGCCCGCTGACCTCAGGTCCTCGAACACACGGGCCAACAGGCCGAAAGAACGCGGCCCCGCTCCATCCGAGCCGCCCTGGAAGAGCTCGGTCGACAGCCTGGGGTCTTCCATGAAGATGAGTCGGTAGGTTTCCGGGTGCTCCAGCCCGAACTTCACATAGGCCGCGCCCATCACCGACAGCCGCTCCAACGGCTCTGTCACCTTCGCCCCCGGCTCCAGCGCCGCCAACAGCTCCCCGAAGCCCCGCACGCACAGCTCCCGGGCAATCGCCTCCCGGTTCTCGAAGTGCAGGTACAGCGTCGCGGGCGCGTACTCCACCGCCTCCGCCAGCTTGCGCATCGACAGCGCGCTGAATCCCTCCTTCACCACCATGTCCCGAGCCACCCGGAGGATCTGCTCCCGCAGCTCCGCCCGCTGCCGCTCCTTGCGCTCCGAAATCCCCATGCCCTCAACCCTAGGACTTGACGATTCGAACGGCCACCAGTAAATGAACGGTGTTCACAGAACGGCGTTCATAAATATCTCGATGTTCGCAAAGGAGCGCATCATGGCCGGCAAGGTGGCGTTGTTCGGAGCGTCGGGAGTCATCGGCCAGAGCGTGGCCAACGCGTTGAAGGCCGAGGGACGGGCCTACCGGGTGGTGGGCCGCTCGAAGGCTTCCCTGCAGTCCGAGTTCGGCTCGGACCCGCTCGCGGAAGTCGTGACGTGGAACCCGGATGACCCGGCGTCGGTCCGCGCGGCCGCCCACGGCGTCGACACCCTGGTCTACATGGTCGGCGTCAACTACGCGCAGTTCCACCTGCACCCGCAGTTGATGCGCAAGACGCTCGACGGCGCCATCGCCGAGGGCGTCAAGCAGGTGGTCCTCATCGGCACCGTGTACCCCTACGGCCTGCCGCGCACGACGCCCGTCAAAGACGACCATCCGCGCGAGCCCCATACCTTCAAGGGCCGCATGCGCAAGGAGCAGGAGGACCTCCTCCTGGCCGAGCACGCCGCCGGGAGGATTCAGGGCACCATCCTCCGCCTCCCCGACTTCTACGGCCCGGGCGTCGAGCTCAGCTTCCTGTACCGCGCCTTCGTCGCCGCCGTGGATGGCAAGCGCGCGCAGCTCATCGGCCCCATCGACTCGCCGCACGAGTTCGTCTTCGTGCCCGACGTGGGCCCCGTGGTGACGAAGCTGATGGACGAGCCTCGCGCCTACGGCCGCTCCTGGAACCTCGCCGGCGCCGGCGTAACGAGCCAGCGCAAGCTCGTCGAGGAGGTCTACCGACAGGTCGGCCGCCCCGCGAAGCTCATGTCGATGGGGAAGGGGATGATCCGCCTCGTCGGCCTCTTCGACCCGTTCATGCGCGAGCTGGCGGAGATGCACTACCTGCACACGCAGCCCGTGCTGATGGATGACTCGGGGCTGCGCCACCTGCTCGGTGACGTGCCCAAGACGCCCTACGCGGAGGGCATCCGCCAGACGCTCGCCGCCCTGAAGCAGCAGCGCTCGGCCGCCGCCGTCAGTCGAGCCCCCGCAGCCACAAGTCGTCCTCGTCCAGCCCCATGAGGTGACCGACCTCGTGCATCACGGTGATTCCAATCTGCTCGATGAGCTCCTCGCGCGTCTTCGCGAAGCGCTCCAGGTTCTTCTGGTACAGCACGATGGACGCGGGGAAGTGGTCATACGCGTTCGTCACGCTGCGCTCGCCCACGGGCGTGCCCCGGAAGACACCGAGGATGCTCGGTGACAGGGGAGGGGACTGCCCCAAGAGGTCCTCCTCCGACGGCAGGTCCTCCACCGCGATGGTGACGTTGTCCAGGTACTGCTTGGCGTGCTGGGGCAGCGCCTTCACCGCGTCCTCCACCGCGCGGTCGAACTCCGCCTCGGCCAGCTCCACCGGCGGTGGGAACTCCTCGGCCGCCAGTGACTGCGCCTTCGCGAAGCGCTTCTTCGCCTCCCGCTCGTCCCCCCGCCGCTCCGCCATCAGCCCCAGGTAGTGGTGCGCCCACGCCTCGTCGGACGTGTCCTTCAGCACCGCCTCGAACGAGGCGCGCGCATCCTCGAAGCGGCACAGCTCGAACAGGGCGATGCCCCGCTCCAGCCGCGCATCCACCGAGCGAGGCACGTGCCCGAGCGCCGCATCCAGGCTCACCAGCGCCTGCTCGGACTCACCCATCTGGTTGAGCCCCATGCCCTCCAGGAGGAGGAACTCGTAGAGCATCTCCACGTCGTCCTCGCGCTGGGCCAGGCGCTTGCCTCGGGCGCAAAGGCCCAGGCCTTCCTCCACCGCCTCCCGGTCCTCTCCGGCCCGGCAGACCAGGCAGTCCGCGGCGCCCAGGAGGATTTCCAGGTCCTCCGGGGCGACCTTGAGGGCCTGTCCATAGGCCCGTCCGGCCTCCTCCAGCCGCCCCAGCTCCGCGAGCGCCGCCGCCCGGTAGTGCAGGGCCTCCGGTAGCTCTGGCGCGTCCGAAAGCAGACCTTCCACCTGAGCCAGCGCCGCTTCGATGTCGCCCGCCTCGAAGGCGTCCGACACCGCCTCCAGCCGCGCCTTCGGGTCCCCCGACCCCGATCGCTTCCCACTCCGCTTCTCCATGGCCCGGCTCATAAGAAGCCCCGCTGTGCGTTGTCAACGACAGGGGCGGCTGTTACGTTCCGCCGCCCGTGCTGGTGCGGCGTTCCGTCCCGTGAACATCCTTGTCGTCGACGATGACCTCGAGTTGTGTACCTTGCTCTCTCGCTTCCTGGAGATGCATGGGTACACGGTGTACTCGGCGTCGGACGCGCTCCAGGCGCTCGACATCCTCGAGCGCAACCAGGTGGGCATGGTCATCACCGACTACATCATGCCCCACATGGACGGCATCGCCTTCACCGAGCAGCTGAAGGGCGACCCGCGCTTCCAGGCCATTCCCGTGCTCCTGATGACGGCCAGCGCGGACGGAAGCGTCACCGAGCGCGGCCTGCGCAAGGGCGTGGCCCTCACGCTGAACAAGCCCCTGGACATGGGCCAGCTGCTCACCTTGATGCGCTTCGCCGAGTAGCCCTCGAAAGGCTCCTCCCCGGCACGCGTCGGGCCGTCCGCTCGGCCACACGTCCGCCCTTCCTGGTTGACATCGTTGGGCTGACCCTTATGTTGGCGCTCGCCAGGGTCGAGTGCTAACGACCTGCGTAGTATCCACGAAAATTCCAAGTAACATCAGGAGGTTGCGATGGCAGCGAAGGAGATTTTCTTCCACCAGTCCGCGCGTGAGGCCATCCTGCGAGGCGTCCGGACGTTGTCGGACGCGGTCGCGGTGACGCTTGGCCCCAAGGGCCGCAACGTGGTCATCGAGAAGAGCTTTGGTTCGCCCACGGTCACCAAGGACGGCGTCACCGTCGCCAAGGAGATCGACCTCGAGAACCGGTTCGAGAACATGGGCGCGCAGATGGTGAAGGAGGTCGCGTCCAAGACCTCCGACAAGGCGGGCGACGGCACCACGACGGCGACCGTGCTGGCTCGGGCCATCTACGAGGAGGGCCTGAAGCTGGTGGCCGCGGGCCACAGCCCGATGGACCTCAAGCGCGGCATCGACAAGGCGGTCGAGGTGGTGGTGGCGGAGCTGAAGAAGATCTCCAAGCCCACCTCCGACAAGAAGGAGATTGCCCAGGTCGGTACCATCTCCGCCAACGGGGATGAGACCATCGGCACCATCATCGCGGACGCGATGGAGAAGGTGGGCAAGGAGGGCGTCATCACCGTCGAGGAGGCCAAGGGCCTGGAGACGACGCTCGAAGTCGTGGAGGGCATGCAGTTCGACCGCGGCTACATCTCTCCGTACTTCGTGACGAACCGCGACCGGATGGAAGTCGTCGCGGAGGACCCGTACATCCTCATCAGCGAGAAGAAGATCGCCTCGATGCAGGACATGGTCCCCATCCTGGAGCAGGTGGCTCGCTCGGGTAAGCCGCTGCTGCTCATCGCGGAGGACATCGAGGGCGAGGCGCTGGCCACGCTCGTGGTGAACAAGATTCGCGGCGTGCTGAACGTCTCCGCGGTGAAGGCGCCGGGCTTCGGCGACCGTCGCAAGGAGATGCTCAAGGACATCGCCACGCTGACCGGCGGCATGGTGGTCAGCGAGGAGCTGGGTCACAAGTACGAGAACCTGACCCTGAGCGATCTGGGCCGCGCCAAGCGCATCACGGTGGACAAGGACAACACCACCATCGTCGACGGCGCCGGCAAGAAGGAAGAGATTGAAGGCCGCATCAAGCTCATCCGCGGCCAGATTGAAACCGTCACCAGCGACTACGACCGCGAGAAGCTCCAGGAGCGTCTGGCGAAGCTGGTGGGCGGCGTGGCCGTCATCAACGTCGGCGCGGCCACCGAGACGGAGATGAAGGAGAAGAAGGCCCGCGTGGAGGACGCGCTGCACGCGACTCGCGCGGCCGTCGAGGAGGGCATCGTCCCGGGCGGTGGCGTGGCGTACCTGCGCACGCTGCCGGCGCTCGAGCAGCTCAAGCCGGGTGGCGAGCAGAACTTCGGCGTGGACATCATCCGCCGCGCGCTCCAGGAGCCGCTGCGGAAGATCGCCAGCAACGCCGGTGTCGAGGGCGCCGTGGTCATCAACAAGGTTCGCGAGGGCAAGGGCGCGTTCGGCTACAACGCGCGCACGGATGTCTACGAGGACCTGGAGAAGGCCGGCGTCATCGACCCGACCAAGGTGGAGCGCACCGCGCTGCAGAACGCGGCCTCCGTCGCCTCGCTGCTCTTGACGACCGAGGCCATGGTCGCCGAGCGCCAGAAGGGCAAGTCCAAGGGCGGCAGCGGCGGTGGTGGCGGCGGCAGCATGCCGGACTACGGCGGCGACGACATGGAGTACTGAGCCACGCTCCGCGTCCCGGGCCTCGCGGCTCGGGACATGGTGGGTGAGCTGGCCTCGGCCCCGGATGCCTCTTTTCGAGGCGCCGGGGCCGTTGTCTTTCTGGGCGCTGGGAGAAGAGGGCAGGGGACTTCAGGGCACCCGGCCGACGGCGCCCCCGGTGCCGCTCTCCTGGGACGTGAAGAGCAGCGTGTTGCCGTCCACGAGGAGACCGCCGGGGCCGGTGCCCTCGGGGCCCACCGCGTCGGAGGTGCCGGGCGGGCAGCCTCGGGTGCGGCGCAGGAAGGCCGACGACCTGGCCACCGCGTCCTTGAAGTAGACGGCGCCGTTGAGCTCCACCGGGAACAGCGGGCCCTGCAGGCCCTCGGCGAGCACGCGGGCTTCGCCTCCGGTGCGCGGCAGCTTGAGCAGCCGGCCCGTGCCTCCGCCTCCCTCGGTGATGAGGAAGTGCGTGGGCGTGAGCTCCAATGAGGTGCCCGTGGTGATGCTCGCGTCCACGCGCTGCGCGGGCGTTTCGAGGTCCAGGGGGACGCGGTAGAGACCCGGCTCGGTGCCTCCCGTGACGAGGAACCACACGTCGGTGCCGTCGATGCGCGCGCCGCGGACCTGGGTGTCGACGGTGCCTTCGAAGAGGACCAGGGACGAAGGCGAGGCTCCTGTCGTGTCGACGCGGACGAGCCTCCGCGCTCCGGTCGCCACGACGAGGACGTCCTTGCCGGACAGGCGCCCCATGCGCACGTCGGTGCCTCCCGTGATGACGCCGTTCAGCGAGGCCTCGATGGGCACCGTGCCGCGCTCACCCGTGGCCTTGTCCACGCGCCACAGCCCGCCCTGGTCCAGCACGTAGACGTTCCTGGCGTCCACCGCGATGGCGTCCGGCGAGCGGAAGCCCTTTGCGAGCGAGCTCACCGTTCCATCCGCGCGAGACAGCCGCAGCACCTGGCCATCGCCGTCATCGGCCTGGGGCCGCAGCGAGTGCGACTCGGAGATGTAGATGTCCGTCGCGTCCACGGCGAGGCGGCGGGGGTTGTTCAGCCCGGGCACGAGCACGGACTCGCGCACGGACGGAGGTGGCTCGCAGCTCCCCGCGTCCTCCTCCTCGGGGCCCGCGTCCGTCCCCGCGTCCGAGCCCGAGTCCACCGGGCCGCTCGCGTCCGGTTCGCCCTGCACCGGGGGCTTGTCCGAGGAACACGCCACACCCAGCAGCAGGACGGACAGGAGCGCGAGCCTCATGGGACGCCTTTCTTGAATGCGCGGCTCAGCTCACGGCTCAGCGCCGTGGTGTCGGACAGCAACTTGGGCAGGCAGGCCGTGGCCCCCGCGCGCAGCGACTCCAGCGCGGTCTCCATGGTGAGGTGCTCGGCCAGCACCACGAAGGGCGCGCCCTGGGCCAGGGCCTTGCCCAGCTCCAGCGCCTTTCTCCCGTAGGCCGGCGCGAAGTCCCAGCTCACGACGACGCCCGCGGGCGGCTCCAGCGCGATGAGCTCCGAGGTGGGCAGCACCCGGGCCTCCAGGCCAATCAGCTCCAACGCCTCGGCGATCTGCGCGGCCGTGGCGGGGTTGTCCTCCAGCACGTCGACGCGCGTCACCTGGGCCACCGCGCCGGGCTGCGTGGGCGGCGCCGCCAGCGTGGAGCGCAGCAGGGTGCGCACCTCGCGGATGTCGTCGAAGGGCTTGAGCAGGTAGTCCACCACGCCCAGCTCCAGCGCCTGCTGCGTCGTCACCAGTGAGGGGTAGCCCGTCATCAGGATGACCCGCGACGTGGCGGACAGCCGGCGCGCCTGCTGCGCCAGCTCCAGCCCGGACAGGCCCGGCAGGTTCTTGTCCGTGACGATGAGGTCCACGGGCGACTCACGCAGCAGGTCCAGGGCCTCCTCGCCGCTGGCCGCCTCGATGACCTCGCACTCCTTGCCCATGAGGTCCCGGAACACCATCCGGATGATGGTCTCGTCGTCCACCACCAGCAGTCGCTTGCGCCGTCCGGGCGCCGAGTCCGAGGCGGGGAAGCGCACCCGGAACACCGTGGCGGGCGGCGGCACGTCCCGCAGCGCGCCCAGCGGAGCGAGGTCGATGCGCGCGTGGTGCTCCTGGGCGATGCGCCGACACACGGCGAGCCCCAGGCCCGTGCCGCGTTTGCTGGCGGTGACGTACGGCTCGAAGATGCGCTCGCGCAGCTCCTCGGGGATGCCGGGCCCCCAGTCCGCCACGTACAGCACGGGCTCCGAGCCCTCGCGCGTGAGCACCACCTTCACCCGGCCGCGTCCCGACATGGCGTCGCGCGCGTTGTTGAGCAGGTTCAGGGTGAGCTGCTCGATGAGGCGCGCGTTGCCCTGCACGGAGATGTCCTCCGGGGCCTCCACCTCCAGGGAGATGCGCGCGGAGTCCGGGTTGACGCTGAAGAGCTTCGCCGCGGCCCAGATGGGCGCCGCCAGGGACAGGCGCTGCTGGGGCGCGTGGCGCTCGCTGGCGAGCCGGATGAAGTCGGAGACGATCTGCTCCATCCGCTCCACCTGGGACATCAGCAGGCGCAAGGGGCCGGTGGGGCCGCCATCCTCGGCGAGAATCTGGGCGTAGGCCTTCACCCCGAGCAGGGGTTGGCGCAGCTCGTGGAGCACCTCCGCCGCGAGCTGGGTGGCGTGGAGGCCGGAGCGTTGGAGCGCCGCCGCGGCCGTGCGCGCGGCTGGCAGGTCCCCCGCGTCCAGGGCCTGGAGCAGTTGGGCGAGCGGCGCGGGAATCTCCATGTCGGGAAGCATGACGGACGGGGCCCATCCCACGCAACGCGCCTGGAGGGAATCCGTTGACCGGCCCGCCGGGGACGCGGATGCTCCACGCGTTCTTCCCGCGCCGCCCCATCCCCTGGACGTCGCCTCCCGGCCTCGGAGGGCCTCACATGCCGCAGACCGACCCGTTCCACTCGCTGGTGCCTCGGAAGATGACCGACTCGGAGCTTGCCCGCTCCATCCGGCTCAACATCGAGGCGGAGCTGGACGCCATCAACCTCTACGCCGCCCACATCGACGCCACGGACAACGAGGAGGCCAAGGCCGTCCTCCGCCACGTCATGGACGAGGAGCGTGAGCACGCCGCCCTCTTCTGGCAGCTCATCGCCCGCTTGGACCCCGAGCAGGCCCAGCACGCGCAAGAGGCCGTGGAGAAGTTCAAGCTCATCATCTCCGGCGCTCCGCACGAGTCGGTGGAGGCCGTGGGCAAGGAGGGCGCCAGCAGCGAGGCGACGGAGCCAAGCATCATCAAGCGCCTCACTGTCGGAAGCATGAGGCGCTGAGCGGGCTAGGAGCCGGTACTCCCCTGGCGGCGCTCCGCTGGGGGGGCCTCCAGGTCCTGCGCCGCCATGTAGACGACGTTCCGGGTGCCGCGCTTGCCGCGGTACATGGCCCGGTCCGACAAATCCAGGAGCGTCGCCTTGTCCCTCGCGTGCTCCGGGAAGCTCGCCACGCCGATGCAGGTGGAGAGCTTGAGTGACAGCCCCTCGCGCGCCAGGAACTGGTGGGTCTCCATGGTGCGACGGATTCGCTCGGCGACCTTGAGCGCGCCGCCCGAGTCGGTGTTGCGCAGCATCACCACGTACTCGTCGCCGCCGTAGCGCGCCACGACGTCGTGGTCTCTCACGCAGCCCTTCACCACGCGCGCCGTCTCCACCAGCAGCTTGGAGCCGACGAGGTGGCCGTGGTTGTCGTTGATGGACTTGAAGTGGTCCAGGTCCAGGAACAGCAGGCTGAAGGGCCGCTGCGTCTGGGGCGCGTCCTGGAACTCCCGGTCCAGCATCAAGTGCAGATAGCGGGTGTTGAACAGGCGCGTGAGGTCGTCGATGTACGCCAGGTCCTCCACCGCCGCGAACCGGCCCAGGTTGCGCAGTGCGAGCGCCCAGTTGCGTACCAGGTAGCTGGCGGCCTCGGAGGCGCTGGCCTCGGTGCCCCGCTCGTCCGTGTAGAAGAGCACCGCGTGCCCCAGCACCGCGTCGCCCTCGACGGCGGGGAAGGAGAGGACGCGCACGAAGGGGACGTCCGGCACCTCCAACTCGCGAGGCGCCCGTGCCTCCCGCAACTGCCCTCGCAACCAGGCGACGAGCGTCTCCTCGGTGCCGGTGGGAAGGCCTCGCGTTCCCTGGGCGCGCAGGCCCAGCGAGGAGTCGCGCTCCAGGAGGACGATGGCGCTGGCGGAGGCCATGGACTCGAGCGCGCTGGTGGTGGTGGCAGCCAGCTTCTCCCGGTCCAGTGTCGTGGCCAGGCGCTGGCCAGCCTCCAACAGCGCCACATGTCGGCGCAGGGAGGCGTTCTCCTGCATCAAGTCCCGCGTGGTGAGCGCGCGGCGCACGGCGTGCTGGAGCGCTTCGGGCGCCACCGGTTTGACGAGGTACTCCGCGGCGCCGCTCTTGATGGCGCGCACGGCGGGGTCCACCTTGTCGAGGCCGGTGATGACGACGACTTCCACGCCCGGGTGGTATTCCCGCACGTGCCGGAGGACCTCCATGCCGTCGCCACCGGGGAGGATGAGGTCCGTCACCACCGCGTCGAAGCGGTCCACGGCGAGCGCCTGCCGGGCCTCGTGGAGCGTGGCCACCGCCGTGACGGTGTGCCCCACGGCCGTGAGGTAGTCGCCGTAGAGGGTGCGGGCGATCTTTTCGTCGTCGACGAGGAGGATGCGCGCCATCTCCCGCATGGCTTAGCACCATCCATCGGAACGCTGCTAGGGTCGCTCCCGTGTCGCCCTTCGAAAGCGGTCGCCGACTCTGCTTGCTCGTCGAAGCCGGGGAGACCCGTTATGCCGTGGAAGCCACCTCCGTCATGGAAGTGGCGATGCCGGGCTCTCATGGAAGCAACCTGCGGGGCGTGCTCGAGGTGAAGGACCTGGCGGCGCTGCTCGGCGGCGCGCCGGAGCCGGAAGTGGGCATGGTGGTGGTGCTCGACGTGAGCCCCACGCTCGCGGTGAGGGTCCGCTCGGTGGTGGAGGTCGCGGATGTCGCGCGCGCCCCGTTCTTCCTGTTGCCCCCGGGCCTGGCGGACTCGCTGGCCCCGCTGAGCCGGGGGGCGGTGCTGCATAAGGACAAGCTCTACCTGGAGCTCATCGCGGAGGCGCTGCCGCACCGGGTGGGGCCCCGGGCCGCGCCTGCTCCCCCGCGCCCCGTGCACTGGGCCGAGTCCGTGCCCGAACGGGCGCTCGTCTTCGAGTCACAGGGGCGCTTGTTCGGCGTCCCCCTGGCCTTCGTGTCCCAGGTGGTGGAGCGGGGCGAGGCCTTCAGCGTCCTGCCCGTGCAGAGCGGGCCGGTGGCCGGTATCTTTCCGCATGCCCAGGTCCTATGGCCCATCTGTTCGGTTCCAGCGCTGCTGGGGGCACTTCCCGCGCCGGAGCCATTCTTCCTGCTGGCGGAGCTGGCCGGACGTAACGTAGGGCTGACGGCCACGCGGGTGCTTGGAGTCCTGCAGCGCTTCGAGCCGGACGACACCGCGGGCACCTTCCGTGTCCCTGGATTGCCGGAGCCAGTGCTGTTCCTTGACCTGCAGCGCATGTTTTCTTGATCGTCCCGGAGCGCGAACCGTAAGCTGCCGGGCTTGATACCGTGCCGTGAAGCAGGTTTTCTCGGCCGGATTTCTCAACGAATTCAGGGGGGTCGACGCCCCCGAGGCCCGATACCGATGCCCAAGAATCTGCTGGTCGCCGATGACTCGCTCACCATCCGCAAGGTGATCGGCATGATTTTCGCGACCGAGGACTTTCAGGTGACCGTGGTCGACAACGGGATGGATGCCATCGCGCGCGCGCGCGAAACGCGTCCGGACGTCGTCCTCGTCGACGTGGTGATGCCGGGCAAGAGTGGCTACGAAGTCTGCGAGGCGCTGAAGAACGACCCCGCCACGCAGGCCATCCCGGTGATGCTGCTGGCAGGCACCTTCGAGGCCTTCGACGAGAACCGCGCCCGCGCCGCCCGCGCGGACGACCACATCACCAAGCCCTTCGAGAGCCAGATTCTGCTCGACAAGGTGAAGGCGCTGGTCGGCCAGAAGTCCAACACCCTGCCGGCCTCCATCGCCACGCAGGTGATTCGTTCTTCCCCTACGCCCGCCGCTCCGGTGGCGCCGCATCCCGCGCCCGTCGCCGCGCCCGTGGGTGCCCGTCCTGGCATGCCGCCGGGGCCGGGTGCGCGTCCTCCTGGGCCGGGAATGCCTCCGGGTCCTGGCATGGCGCCGCGTCCTCCGGGACCGGGGATGCCTCCGGGTCCTGGCATGGCGCCGCGTCCTCCGGGACCGGGGATGCCTCCGGGGCCCGCGGGCGCGCGTCCTCCGGGTCCTGGCATGCCGCCGGGGCCGGGTGCGCGTCCTCCTGGGCCGGGCATGCCTCCGGGCCCTGGCGCTCCGCGTCCTCCGGGGCCGGGGATGCCGCCGGGCGCCGTCGCGCGTCCGGGTGTACCGCCTCCGCCGGGAGCTCCCGCGCCGGGCATGCCGCCGCGTCAGGGCATGCCACCGGGCCCTGGGGCTCCGGGCATGGTGGCCCGTCCGGGCGTCCCTCCGGGGCCGGGGATGCCGCTGCCGCGTCCGCCGGGTGCCACGCCGCTTCCTCCCATCCAGGGTGGTGGCGCGCCTCAGCCGGCGGCCCGCGCGAGGGACCCGTTCGGGCTGGGGGCTCCTGCCGCGCAGCCCGCGCCGGTGGCCGCGCAGCCCGCCATCAGCATCGAGGACTCGCTGCCCGACACGAGCGGCGCCGAGGAAATCTCGCTCGACATCGGTGGACCCGTGGCGCCTCCCGCGCCCGCGCAGAGGGGTGCTCCGGTCGCGCGTCCCGCGGCGGATGGGGGCGAGGCCCTGCTGCGCGAGGCGCTGTCCAAGGCGTCCCGCGAGGTCATCGAGAAGATTGCCTGGGAGGTCGTACCGCAGCTCGCGGAGACGATCATCCGCGAGGAGCTCGAGCGGCTGATCAAGGACCGAGAGACGCAGCACTGAGGCGAACTTTCTCGCCCCAAACCTCCTGACCTCCCCGCCGGCCCCCCTCAGGGGGGCTGGCCGTCTTCAATGACCGATACGACCGAACTGTCCAAGGCCTACGAGCCCACCGAGGTCGAGGCTCGCCTCTATGCCCTCTGGCTCGAGCGCGGCTACTTCCGCGCCGCGGCGACTTCCGACAAGCCCGCCTTCTCCATCGTCCTGCCGCCGCCCAACGTCACGGGCAGCCTGCACATCGGTCACGCGCTGACCGCGACCATCCAGGACATCCTCACGCGTTGGAAGCGGATGAGCGGCTTCAACGCGCTCTGGCTCCCCGGCACGGACCACGCGGGCATCGCCACGCAGATGGTGGTGGAGAAGGAGCTGAAGAAGACCGAGGGCAAGAGCCGTCACGACCTCGGCCGCGAGGCGTTCCTCAAGCGCGTCTGGGAGTGGAAGGGCAAGTACGGCGCCCGCATCGGCGAGCAGCACCGCTTCCTGGGCGCGTCGCTCGACTGGAGCCGCGAGCGCTTCACCATGGACGACCAGTCGTCCGCCGCGGTCCGCGAGGTGTTCGTCCGGCTGTACGAAGAGGGCCTGATGTACCGGGCCCAGAAGCTCATCAACTGGTGTCCCTCGTGCCGCACGGCGCTGAGCGACCTGGAGGTCGAGCACGAGGAGAAGAACGGCTCCATCTGGCACATCCGCTATCCCATCAAGGACAGCGAGCGCACGCTCACCGTGGCCACGACGCGCCCGGAGACGATGCTGGGCGACACGGCGGTGGCCATCCACCCCGAGGACGAGCGCTACCTGGGGCTGGCGGGCCAGCTCGTCGTCCTCCCCCTGACGGGCCGCGAGATTCCCATCATCGCGGACGCGGAGCTGGTGGACCCGAAGTTCGGCACCGGCGTGGTGAAGGTGACGCCCGCGCACGACTTCAACGACTACCAGACGGGCCTGCGTCACAAGCTGCCGATGGTGTCCATCCTGGACGAAGCGGCGCGGATGACGAAGGACACCGGCAAGTACGCCGGGATGGATCGCTTCGAGGCGCGCAAGGCGGTGCTGGCGGACCTGCAGGAGCAGGGGCTGCTCGAGAAGGAAGAGCCGCACAAGCTGTCCATCGGCACCTGTCAGCGCTGCACCACGGTGGTGGAGCCGCGCCTGTCGCCGCAGTGGTTCATCAAGATTGAACCGCTGGCGCGTCCCGCGATTGAGGCGGTGGAGCAGGGCCGCACGAAGTTCGTCCCCGAGACCTGGACGAACACGTACTTCCACTGGATGCGCAACATCCACGACTGGTGCGTCAGCCGCCAGTTGTGGTGGGGCCACCAGATTCCCGCGTACTACTGCACGTCGTGCAGCCCCCGGCAGGGTGACGACACGGACCTGCCGCTGGATGCCCCGACGGTGAAGGTGGGCGGCGTGGACTTCGCTCGCGCGGAGCCCATCGTCTCGCGCACGACGCCGGAGTCCTGCCCCAAGTGCGGCGGCAAGAGCTTCATCCAGGACTCGGACGTGCTGGACACCTGGTTCTCGTCCGCGCTCTGGCCGTTCTCCACGCTGGGCTGGCCTCGCGACACCGCGGAGCTGAAGACGTTCTACCCGACGTCCGTCATGGAGACGGGCCACGACATCATCTTCTTCTGGGTCGCCCGGATGATGATGATGGGCCTGCACTTCATGGGCGACGTGCCCTTCCGCACCGTCTACCTGCACGCGATGGTGCGCGACGAGAAGGGCGAGAAGATGTCGAAGGTCAAGGGGAACGTCATCGACCCCTTGGACATCATCCTCGGCGCGAAGCCCGAGCAGCTCAACGCGACGCTGAAGAACAAGTTCCCGCAGGGCATGCCCGCGTTCGGCGCGGATGCGCTGCGCTTCACGCTCGCCTCGCTCACCCAGCAGGGCCGCGACATCAAGCTGTCGATGGACCGGCTCGCCGGCTACAAGGCGTTCTGCAACAAGCTGTGGAATGCCAGCCGCTTCGCCCTGATGAACATGGGCGAGTACCAGTACGACGGGCGCTCGCCGAAGGAGCTGCCACTCACGCTGGCGGACCGCTGGATTCTCTCGCGGCTGCAGCGCGCGACGACGGAGGCCAGCGCGTCGCTGGAGGTCTACGGCTTCGCGGAGGCAGCCTCCACGCTGTACCAGTTCCTCTGGGCGGAGCTCTGCGACTGGTACATCGAGCTGGCCAAGGGCTCGCTCTACGGTGAGGACCCGGCGGCGAAGGACACCACGCGCGCGGTGCTCGTCTACGCACTGGACCGCGTGCTGCGGTTGATCCACCCGTTCATGCCCTTCATCACCGAGGAGATCTGGCAGAAGCTGCCGATGACCCGGCCGACGGAGAGCATCATGATTGCCCCGTACCCGACGCCGGACACGGCGCTGGTGGACGAGGCGGCCGAGTCGGAGATGGCGCCGGTCATCGCGGCCATCGAAGGGCTGCGCACCATCCGTGGTGAGAGCAACCTGTCTCCGGCCACCAAGGTGAAGGCGGTGGTGCAGAGCCCGGACGCTCGGACGCGCGAGCTGCTGGAGCGCTGGCGCGGCTACCTGCTGCCCCTGGCGGGCCTGTCCGATGTGCAGGTGGGTCCTCCGGGTCCGAAGCCTCCCCAGGCGGCGGCCTTCATGGCGACGAATCTGGAGATCTACGTGCCGCTGGCGGGGCTCGTCGACCTGGACGCGGAGCGGGACAGGCTGCGCAAGGAGATGGCGCGCTCGGAGCAGGAGGCGGCCAGCATCCTGCGCAAGCTGGAGAATCCCAACTTCGTGGCCAAGGCGCCGCCCGACGTCGTGGAGAAGGACCGCGCTCGCGTGTTGGAGTTGAAGGAGCGCAAGGCCAAGCTCGAAGATCACCTGCAGCGGATCGCCCCGGAGCCGTCCATGCCCGAGATTCTGCCGACCGAGAGCAGCAGCACGTCCACCGAGGAGAGCGAGAGTGCCTCCCCCTCCGAGCCAGCCCAGGTGAAGGTCGCCCCGAAGGAAGACAAGGGCGGCGTGGACCTGGGCCGGGAGCTGAAGGGTGAGATGGGGGACGAGGGCCGCGTGCCCGAGGAGGACCCCCAGGTGCAGGACGCGCTGGCGAAGCTGCGTGAGGGGACGAAGGAAGGCCTGTCCCCCACGGACCACCACGACCTGGGCGTCGCGTACATGAGCATGGGCCTCGTGGACGACGCGATGCGTGAGTTCGGCAAGGCCAAGGAGGGCGGCGACGCCCGCGAGGCCCCGGCCGACGGCGCCGCGTCCAAGCCCGCGCGCACGGTTGCCAAGAAGGCGAAGGCTCAGGCCTCCGAGGCTCCCGCGAATCCGGCGGCTCCGAAAGCGCCCAAGGCCCCGAAGGCTTCCACCGAGAAGCCGACCGTGGCGACGGCTGCCCCGGTGAAGGCTCCCGCGAAGCCGGCGGCGAAGAAGGCTCCCTCAGCCAAGTCCGCGAGCACCCAGGCTCCCGCGAAGAAGGGGGCGGCCGCGAAGAAGGGCGCTCCCGCGAAGGCGGCGGGTGCTAAGTCTTCCGCGAAGAAGGGCGCCGCCGTGAAGAAGGCCGCTTCGGTGAAGAAGGCGGCGGGCGGCAAGGCTTCGGCGAAGAAGGGCGCGGCGAAGAAGTCCGCTGGCAAGGCTTCGGCGAAGAAGGGCGTGGCGAAGAAGGCTCCCGTGAAGAAGGCGGCGGCCAAGAAGGCGGGCGGAAGAGCTCCCGCGAAGAAGAAGGCCTCCGCGAAGAAGGCGGCGGCCAAGAAGGTCACCCGGGCGAAGCCCTCGGCACGGGCGAAGGCCCGGCGGTAGCAGGAGGAGACGTGCAGCAGGATTACCTCGATCGGCTCATCGACCTCGCCCTTGACGAAGACCTGGGGGCGGCGGGAGACGTCACCTCGCAGGCCCTCATTCCGCCTGACGCGGAGGGCAGTGCCGAGCTGGTCGCCAAGGAGCAGTTGGTGCTCGCGGGCCTCGAGGCCTTCACGCGCGTCTTCCACAAGGTCGACCCGGACGTCGAGGTGGAGTTGCTCCGCCAGGACAGCCAGGAGATCAAGCCCAAGGTCGTGGCCGCCCGGTGTCACGGGCGGCTGCGCTCCCTGCTCGCCGCCGAGCGCACCGCGCTCAACCTGGTTCAGCGCGCCGCCGGCATCGCCACCCTGGCTCAGCAGGCGATGACGTCGGTGCGCGGCTCGAAGATGCAGGTGCTGGACACGCGCAAGACGCCGCCCGGCATGCGCGTGCTGGCCAAGGATGCCGTCCGCATGGGCGGCGCCACCAACCACCGCTTCGGCCTCTTCGATGGCGTGCTCATCAAGGACAACCACATCGCGGCGGTGGGTGGGTCCATCTCGGAGGCGCTCCGGCTCGCCAAGGCGAACGGGCCTCGCCTCTGCAAGATCGAGATTGAGGTCACCAACCTCAAGCAGCTCGCCGAAGCGCTCGAACACGGCGCTGACGTGGTGATGCTCGACAACATGGACGACGCGCAGATTCGCGAGGCCGTGAAGCTGGCGGGTGGTCGCGTTCCGCTCGAGGTGTCCGGTGGCGTCACCCTGGACCGCCTGCCTCGCCTGGCGAAGATGGGCGTGGACTTCGTCTCCATGGGGGCGCTGACGCACTCGGCGCGGGCCATGGACCTGTCGCTGGAAATCGTCGCGGCGAAGAAGCCGCGGCGTCCGCGCGCGGCCGCCCCTTCCCAGGGCTGAGTCTCGCTCACTCCGGGCCCTTGCTCCGCTGAGCGAGGGCCTGGGCCTTGAGTCCCTCCATGTCGGGGATGAAGCGGCGCTCGGGCACCAGCCGGGGCCGGTGGACGCGGTCCATCCGGAACATGCGCGCCGCGGACTTCTCCACGTCGCGCGCCAGCACGTACCAGACAGGCGACTCGACGAGCAGTCCGTGCGGCTCCACGCAGCGACGGCTCTTCTTCCCGTGGCGGTCCTCGTAGTCGAAGGCGAGGCACACCTGCTCGCGGAAGGCCTGCTCGAAGATGGCGAGCAGCTCCTCGGGCGGCGCTCCCAGTGTCGAGAGCACGCGGGCCGTCGCGGGGCGCCCCACCACCACGCGCTGACACAGCTCGCGCATGCTGCGTGAGCGCTCCCTCGGCACGCTGGCGAAGAGCTTGTCGAGCCCCGAGCGTGCCGCGCTCCCCCAAGGCAACGCGCTTCCCGTCGAGGACAGGCTCGCGGCCAGCCACAGCGCGACGACCTCCTCGACGGAGAGGTGGACGGCGGTGACGCCCCTGTCGCGCTCCAGGCGGACGCCGCCTCCCGGGCCGGTGTCGCTGGCGATGGGCAGGCCCTGCTCCCGCAGGGTGGCGAGGTCTCTGTGGATGGTGCGCGGGCTCACCCCCAGCGCGGCGGAAATCTCCGCGACGGTGGTGGCCTCGCGGCCCCGGAGAAAGTCGACCAGACGCATGACTCGGCTGACGCGTGCCATTTGCTGACAGATTCTGACAGGGATGGGCCGTACTCAAGGATTCATGGCGCGGCTGGACGCGCCCCTGAATCGAGGAGGTCGTCATGAAGGGCCCTGCGGGCGCGCTGTACGTGAATGACGGTGGCGAGGGTGGGCTTCCGGTGGTGTTCGTCCACTCCAGCGCCGGGAGTACGAAGCACTGGGCGTCGCAGCTCTCACACCTGCGCCAGACGCATCGGGCGCTCGCGCTGGACTTGCGAGGACACGGCCAGTCCGAGGTCCCCACCGAGGGCGCGATTTCCGTCGAGGACTTCGCGGCGGACATCGCGGCGGTGGTGGACGGCTTGAAGCTGGAGCGGTTCGTGCTCGTGGGCCACAGCCTGGGCGGAGCGGTCTGCGCGGCGTACGCGGCGGCACATCCGTCGCGAGTGGCGGGGTTGCTGCTGCTCGACCCTGCTTCCGATGGACGGATGATTCCAGAGGAGCAGGCGCAGGGGTTGATGGCGGTGCTGGGCACCGAGGCGTGGCTTCAGGTCGTCGAGGAGTACTGGGCGCCGATGCTCGCGCCCTCTCGGCCCGAGGTTCGGGAGCAGGTGCTCGGGGGCTTGAGGGCCACCGCCCAGGTGGCGGTCCGGTCGGGACTGGGTTCGCTCCTGACGTTCGATCCGGTCTCCGCGCTGCGCCGCTACCCGGGGCCGAAGCTGTCCGTGGTGACGGCCTACAACGAGGGCCCGGATGCGTACCAGGTGCGGGTGCCCGAGCTGCCGTTCAAGAAGGTGGAGCCCATCACTGGCCACTGGGTACAGCTCGATGCGCCGGCATGGGTGAACGGCGTGCTCGACGGGTTCCTCGCGCCGCTGCGCTGAGTGGTTCGGGTTCGCGGCGGGGACCTCGAGTCCGAGGTCCCTGTCTTCAGTCCGGGCTCACTTGCCGGTGAGGATCTCCGCGCGGGGCTTTCCCTCCGTGGACGCGGGCATCCCCATCTCCAGCAGCGCCGCGAGCGTGGGTGCCACGTCCACCGGGTCGATCTCCGTCATGTACGTCCCCGGTTTGATTCCCTTGCCCGCGAACACCACGGGCACCTGCGAGTCGTACGAGTACGGAGAGCCGTGCGTGCTCCCCTCGGGGTCGAAGTAGACGACCTGGAAGGGCCGCAGCAGGAACAGCACGTCGCCGCTGCGCTCCGGGAAGTAGCCCTTGCGCAGGGGGGCCAGGTAGCCCGCCGGGTCCGGCGCGGTGAAGAGCTCTTCACGCGTCACCGCCGCCACGACATGGGGCTGCTTCAACAGCCAGTCCGCCACCGCGCGCCGCACCTGCGCGCCATCCACCTTGCCCGACGTCAGCGCCGGACCGCCCAGGTACACGTCCAGCTCCTCCATCGTCGCCGTGACGTCCGGGCCGAAGCGCTCCTTTACCATCGCGGAGATGCCCTCGCTGAGGGTCTTGGGGTTCAGCCGTTGCGCGGGCAACCCCGCCGCCGCCCACTGCTCGGGCGCCGTCGCTCCGCCATGGTCCGCCACCAGCGCGATGGTCAGGTTGGCGCGTCCACCGGCCGCGCGCTCGGCCGCGGAGATGAGATCCCCGAGCGCCTTGTCCAACCGCAGCATCGTGTCCTGCATCTCCCACGAGTACGGGCCGTACTCATGGAACACGTTGTCCGTCCCGCTGAAGCTCACCGCGAGCAGGTCCGGTACCGCGTCCTTCCCCAACTCCTCACCGACGATGGCCGCCTTCGCCGCCTCCACCAGCAGCGTGTGCGAGTCCGGCGAGACGCCGAACGCCTTGTAGAAGTTGAGCCCCGGCTCCTTCAGTCCGCCCGTGAGCGGATGCGGGAAGGTGCGGCCCAGCCCGTACGAGTCCGCCTCGTAGCTCCGGTCATCCTCGCCGATGTACTCCGCGCGCGGACGCATCAGCTCCCACGTCTTGCCGAAGTACGACTCCGGGAGCTTCCGCGCGTTGAGCTGCTTCACCCACTCGGGGAACTCCTTCGTGTACCAGGTGCCGGTCACGAACTTCCCCACGCCGTCGTCGAACCACCACGCCTGTCCCAGCCGGCCCGCCATCGGGATGGCCGAGCGCGACTTGAGCGACACCGCCACCGCCTTGCCTCGCTCCTGCGTGGCCATCCGCAGCCGGTCCGCGAGCGTCTCCGCCATGAGGTTCGCGGGGCTGGCGTCCTGCCCCGGCTTGAGCGTCGCCTCCAGCACCGGGTGCGCCGGGTCCACGAAGGAATAGACGAGCTTGCCGGTGGAGCGGTCCGCCCACCGGTTGTCGACGATGCCGTGACGCCACGGGTTGGTGCCCGTGGCCAGCGTGGTGTGGCCCGGCGCGGTGCGGCACTTCGCGTAGGCATAACGCGCGTACGGGAAGTAGGCGCCACTGTCGAGCAGTTGACCCAGCGCGCCCTGGAGCCGGGGACGGTTGCGCAAGAGGACGTCGCTGCCGAGCGCATCCACGGTGATGAGCAGGGTGAGTCGGGGAGGACGCGCGGCGGCGGGGAGCGAACCCAGCAGGGCGGTCAGGGCGAGGGCGCGAATCATACGTCCAAGAAGCTGACCTGCCCGACGGAGAAGATGCAACCGACAAGCGCCTCGGCGTCTTGGACGGCGGCGGTCAGCCCCTGCTACGGTCCGCGCCCTCATGGTCGAGGCCCGACTGCGCGTCATCTACGGCGACACCGATCAAATGGGTGTCGTCTACTACGCGAACTACTTCCGCTACTTCGAGTTCGCCCGAAGCGAGTACTTCCGCGCGCGCGGAGGCAGCTACCGGGAGTTCGAGGGCACTGGCTTCATGCTGCCGGTGGCGGAGGCGAGCTGCGCGTACAAGTCCCCCGCGCGCTACGACGACGTGCTCGTCATCCGCGCGACGGTGAGCGAGTTGCGCCGGGCCTCGGTCGTGTTCACCTACGAGCTTTTCCGCGAGGGCGAACCGCGCACGTTGCTGTGCACCGGTCGTACCCTGCACGCGTGCGTGGGGCGCGACGGCAAGCCCACGCGGTTGCCGGAGTCCTTGGCCCGGCTGCTGGAACATCCGAACGCAGGAACCTGAAGGAGCACCGATTATGGATCGCAACCTTGCAATGGAGGTCGTGCGCGTCACCGAGATGGCGGCCATCGCCTCCGCCCGACTGATGGGCCGCGGCGACAAGAACGAGTCGGACCAGGCCGCCGTGGACGCCATGCGCCGCGCCTTCGACGCGCTGCAGATCGACGGCACCATCGTCATCGGCGAGGGCGAGCGCGACGAGGCGCCCATGCTCTACATCGGCGAGAAGGTCGGCCGCCGTGGCGAGGGTGACCCCGCCGTGGACATCGCGTTGGACCCCCTGGAGGGCACCAACCTGTGCGCCTACGGCCGTCCGGGCTCCATCACCGTGGTGGCCATGGCCAGCAAGGGCGGGCTGCTCAACGCGCCCGACACGTACATGGAGAAGCTCGCCGTGGGTCCCCGCGCCCGGGGCGCCATCGACCTGCGCAAGAGCCCCACGGATAACCTGCGCGCCGTCGCGGAGAAGATGAAGGTCTACGTGGAGGACCTCACCGTCGTCGTCCTCGACCGCGAGCGCCACCAGGACCTCATCAAGGAGATCCGCGCCGCGGGCGCGCGCATCCGGCTCATCGAGGACGGTGACGTGGCGGGCGCCATCGCCACCTGTTTCGAGGGCACGGGCGTGGACGTGCTGATGGGCACCGGCGGAGCGCCCGAGGGCGTCATCGCCGCGGCGGCCATCCGCGCCACTGGCGGCGACATGCAGGGCCGGCTGGTGCCCCGCAACCCGGGCGAAATCGAGCGCGCCAAGAAGATGGGCATCACCGACATGTCGAAGATCTATGCCGCCGAGGAGCTGGCCCGGGGCGAGGTGATGTTCGCCGCCACGGGAGTCACCAGCGGCGACTTCCTCAAGGGCGTGCGCTTCTTCGGCGGCGGCTGTGAGACGCACTCCGTCGTCATGCGCAGCAAGACGAGCACCGTGCGCTTCATCCAGTCCCTGCACAAGTTTGACAAGAAGCCGGGCTACGCTGCGTTCTAGCCTGTCCCCTCGACGCTTTCGGAGACCGACACCATGCCTGGCGCCACGCGGACCATCGTCATCAACGCCCCCATCGAGAAGGTGTTCGACGTCATCACCCAGTACGAGCGCTACCCGGAGTTCCTCTCCGAGGTGAAGGAGATCCGCACCGAGAACCGGAAGGGCAACACCGTCGACGTCCACTACAAGGTCGACGTCATGAAGACGGTCAACTACTCCATCCGCGTGGTGGAGGAGCGCCCCCGCCGCATGGCCTGGTCCTTCATCAAGGGCGAGGTCATGAAGGACAACAAGGGCAGCTGGCTCCTGGAGCCCGAGGGCGAGGGCAAGACGCGAGCGACCTACAACGTGGAGATGGCCCTGGGCCTGCTCGTGCCCAAGGCCGTCGTCAACGCCCTGGTCGACACGTCGCTGCCGAAGATGCTGGAGGCGTTCAAGCGCCGCGCCGAGGCGCCTTGAAAGTGGCGGCCAGGGGTCCGTCTGGACTCCAGGTCCCTCGCTGACCCCACCCGCCTGGGAGTAGACAGGCGGGCAGGCCCTCCCGCCGGGCGGCTTGCCGCCCCGAGTGCCGGAGGTGTGTCGGGACGCGGTCCGCTTGCGGGCCGTCGCGAGGGCATTAGAATCAACAGCATCCCGACCGGAAGTTTCGGGTCTCCATGACATCTACGCCACGGTTCCCCTGGCTCGGCTGTCGGATGGTGGACGAGCAACCGTGCGAGATGGCGGCAACGTACCCAGTGCGGAACCGGGGTTCTTAATTTGCATCTGAGAGTGGTGGCAGTGATTTCTGGGCGGGACGGCGGGCGTACATCGGGGTACGTAGGCTGAGGGGAGACGGAAACCCATGCTCGACGCCTTCATCATCGAAGAAATCAAGCGCAGGGAGCGCCGCCGGGAGGAGCACGACAGGCCCGTGGTGGAGCTGCCGCTGCCCATGCCCGACGACCGCCCGCGTCGCAGGACTGAAACCGAGGAAGAGAAGCCCCAGCGGGGCGTGGTGGTCATCGACCTGCTGGCCTGAGTGACACACGCGGCCCCCAGGCCGCATTGACGTGGCAACGAGCCCGCGGCGGGCGTCCCCCTGAGGACCGTCCCCCGCGGGCTTCGTGTATCTGGCAGCCCTCCGCCACCCCGCACGGGCGACGCTTCAGTCGGCCACGAGGCTGAGCAGGTGCCGGGGGTGGTAGACGTCCCAGAGGGGGCCCTTCACCGTGCCCAGCGCCTCCAGCACCTGCTTGCGCCACTCCTCGGGCAGGGCCTCCTCGCCGTGGAAGGCGCCCACCAGCGCGCCCGTCACCGCGCCGTGGACCTCCGTGTCGCCGCCCCGGTGGACCACGTCGATGAGGGCCGCCTGGGCGGTGGGGGCGTGGAGCAGCTCCCAGAAGGCCAGCCGGAAGGCGACGTGGATGGCGTGCTGGGCGCGGTGCACGTGCAGGTCCGGGCCGTAGAGCCAGGGGTCGTCGTCGCGCGCGCGCGCCAGGTCCTCGCGCAGCAGGCCGGAGGCGAAGGCCACCTCCTGGACGTAGTCGGGGGCGGAGCGCCCCAACGCCGCGCCGGCCAGCAGGATGCCGGACTCCGCGGCCGTGACGAGGTCCTCGGGCTTCAACCCCTCGCCCGTCGTCACGGCCTTGGCGAGCGCGGCGGTGAGGGCGGCGCACGCGAGCTGGCAGCGCGGGTCGTAGTGGGTGAGCGCGGAGTCCTCCAGCGCGGCCTGGGTGCGAGCCTTCGCGTCACCCGCCAGGTACACGCCCAGCGGCGCGCAGCGCGCCAGGCTGCCCGCGCCCACGGCCTTGCGGTGGCTTCGCAGCCACACGCGCTTGCCCGCGCCCAGGGGGGGCAAGCCGGAGGACTGGCAGTCCTCCAGCACTTCCTTCATGGCCTCGCTGACGTCGAAGGCGTGGGGTTGCCAGGCCCGGTAGCGGCGCAGCGCGTCCGCGGCGTCATAGCGCTTGAAGTCGCGCAGGCTGTGCCCCAGGCAACAGGCGAGGTGGACCTCTTCCGTCACCTGTCCCTTGCGCAACTGCTGGGGGCCTCCGCCCGTCATCTTGTCGTACGGCCCGTCCGCCAGTGTGGGGAAGGAGGAGGCCTGCAGGTTGCGGTGCGCGGTGGGCACCGCGAGGGCGTTGCCCACGGCGAGGCCGAGCAGGGCGCCTCGGCGGCGCTGGGCGATGAGCGGGTCGGGCCCCTGGGGGGCATTGCGGCGACGGGGCGGCGGCGGCATTCGGCGGGTGGACACTGTAACAGCGCCGCTGGTGAGCGTGCTTGCCGATGCCCGGGGGCTCCTCTACAACCGCGCGGCTATGCGGAAACCGCGCATCCTCGTGTCCAACGACGACGGCTATTTCTCCGAAGGACTTCAGGCACTGGTGGAGGCGGTGAGTCCCCTGGGGGAGGTCTGGGTGGTGGCGCCGGACCGCGAGCAGAGCGCCGCGTCCCATGCCATCTCCCTGCACCGGCCCCTGCGAATCAAGGAGGTCCGGGAGCGGTGGTTCGCCGTCGACGGGACGCCCACCGACTGCGCTTATCTGGCCATCGTCCATCTCCTGAAGGATGATCGCCCCACGCTCATGGTGTCCGGCATCAACCACGGTTCGAATCTGGCCGACGACGTCACCTACTCGGGGACGGTGGCGGCGGCGATGGAGGGGGCCCTGCTCGGGATTCCCGCCATCGCCTTCAGCCTCGTGGCCAGGGGCTCATTCGATTTCGGTCCGGCCGCGCGGTTCGCCCGCTCGCTGGTGACGACGGCGCTGTCGCGTCCCTTGCCCAAGCGGATGCTGCTCAACGTGAACATCCCTGGCGGCGTGGAGCCGGAGGGCTACAGCGTCACGCGCCTGGGCCGGCACTCGTACGGCTACAGCGTGGTGGAGAAGGAAGACCCTCGCGGCCGGAAGTACTACTGGATTGGCGGCAGCGAGTATCAGCACGAGGACATTCCAGGCAGTGACTGCAACGCCGTGCACCTGTCCAAGCGGGTCTCGGTGACGCCTCTGCATCTGGACCTGACGGACCATGGTCAGCTCGAGGGACTGGAAGGCTGGAGCCTCCAGGACTTCGTCCGACACGAGCCGGATGGTGCCTAGCGTTGAGGCCGGGCACCTCCATCCGAGCGGGTAGGGCGCTCCTGGTCCTCCTCGTGCCCGTGCTCGTCGCGGGCTGCGCGGGCACCCGGGCCGCGGCTCCCGGGACGGAGCTGACGCTGGTGGACTCGGAGTCCCAGGCCTCGTCCGAGGTGCCGGGCGCGGCGCCGGCCCGTGCCTCCCGTCCTTCCGAAGACTCGACGCCTCCGCCTCGCAACGGAGCGTTGCCGTTCGCCCTGCGGTCCGCGCACCCGGAGCCGGAACTGGTGTCCGTGCGGCACCGCGTCGCCCCGGGCGAGACGATGTACCGCATCGCCAAGACGTATGGCCTCACGGTGGACGAGCTGACCACCGCCAACGGCATCAAGGACGTGCGCGCGCTGGCGGTGGGTCAGGAGCTGACGATTCCCGGCGTGGAGCGCAGCGTGCCGGTGGAGTCGTCCGACACGCTGGCCGCCGAAGCGGACCCGGAGCCCGTGCGCACGTCCACGGGAACGGCGCCCCGGCAGGTGGTGGCGCGTCGCGAGGAGCCTCCCCGCAGGCCCGCGTCGCGTCCGGGTTCACCCCGGCCCCGACTGGCCACGCAGGGGATGATCGACTGGCCCCTCCGGGGCGTCCTGTACGGGCGCTTCGGGAAGAAGGGACGCGAGCCGCACGACGGCATCGACCTGGCCGCGCCCTCGGGGACGCCGGTGAAGACGGCCCAGGAAGGCACCGTGCTCTACGCGGGCGAGCAGAAGGGCTACGGCAACATCGTCATCGTCGAGCACGCCAACCGGCTCATCACGCTCTACGCGCACAACCGCGACCTGCGCGTGCGCACCGGGCAGAAGGTGCGCCGGGAGCAGGTCATCGCCACCGTGGGCGAATCCGGCAAGACGTCCGGTCCGCACCTGCACTTCGAGCTGCGCGTGGATGGCAAGCCGGTGGATCCGCTCGACTACCTGGGGCCGATGCCGTCCACCTGAGCGCGGGCCCCAGGTTCGGGGACGGGGGCTCGCTCCCTCCCTCGCTGGTGGCCGCGGTCCTGGACGGTGGACCCGAATGAATTCAGGCGTCAGGACCCGCAGGGGCCCTCCGGGCTGGGGCCAGGGGAGGGTAGAGTGCCGCGCCGTGCCGCACACCTTCGCACCCCTCGTCGTCCTCCTCGTCCTGCTCTCCCCGTCCGCGTGGGCCCAGGTGTTCTCCCCGTCGAGCGAGCCCGACCCCCAGCCGGTGCCCGCCACGAGCGCTCCCTCGAAGGAGGAGGCGCCCCTCAGCGTCGCGGTGCTCGCGTTCGAAGCCAACCCCTCCGCCCGGGACTCCGCGACGGGCGTCACCTCGCTCATCACCGGGCGGCTGGCCGAGGCTCCGCGCCTGTGGGTCGTCTCGCAGCGTGACATCGACGCCTCGCTCAACGAGGCCCAGCGTCAGCAGCTCGTCGAGCTCAAGTCCTCGTGTGAGCGAGGCCTCTGCCTCAAGGACCTCGCCAAGCTCACCGGTGCGCGCTTCGTCATCATCGGCCGCGTGGACCGCTTCGGGGAGTCGTACCTGCTCACGGCCAATCTCCTCGACACCGAGCGCGAGGAGAGCCTGTCCAAGCCGCGCGCGGAGTCGCCGGAGGCGGACACCCTGTTCCCCACCGTCTACGCCATCGCCGACGCGCTCGTCGCCGAGCTGGTGGCTCCCGGCGTGAGCCAGGGCGCGCGGCCGCTCATCGGCGGGGCTCCGATGGTCGGTGGCGGTGGCCTCTCGCTGGGCCTGCGCATCAACAACAACTTCGTCGACAAGCTGGCCAACTTCAATCCAGGCGCCGACCTGGAGGTGGGCTACTGGTTCCACCCGGAGTGGCTCGGCTTCGTCCAGGTGGGCTTCTCCTACCTGCGCTCCGACACCGAGGGCGCCGAGGGTGGCCTCAACGTCCTGCCCAGCGTCGTCGGCGCGCGCCACTACCACAACGTGGAGAAGTCGCTGCGCCCGTACTGGGGCTTCGGCCTGGGCGTGCAGCTGTCCTTCGGCGACTTCGGCATCTTCCAGTCCACCGGGCCGCTGCCCACCGTCGTCGGCTTCCTCGGGCTGGAGTACCTCATCGCCGGACACGTCGGTGTCCAGCTCGAGGCAGGTACGAACGTGGCCCAGGCCGTGCTCGGACTCGCGGAGTCCAAGCTCGGAGATGGCCTCAATCTGGACCTCAACCTGGGCATCGCGTACCACTTCTAGGATTCGGAGCCCCCCCATGTTCTCGCGCCTGCGTTCCCTGTCCCTGATTGCCCTGCTCGCCACCTCCGCCTGTGACGACAGTCCCACGGTGACGCCCAAGGACCACGCGGAGGGCCTCTACATCAAGGGCACCGCCGAGTACCTCCAGGGCCAGTTCGAGGCCTCGCTCGCGTCCTTCGAGGAGATGCGCAAGCTGGCGCCCAATGACCCGCGGCTGCCCGCCGCGCGCGGCGAGGTCTTCCTCTCCATGGGCAAGATCGCGGAGGCCGCCACCGAGTTCGAGGCCGCCCTCAAGCTGGAGCCCAAGCGCTCCACCAACTGGAGCCGCCTGGGCTTCGTCCAGGCCCAGCTCGGCCGTCCCGACGAGGCCCTCAGCTCCCTGCGCAAGGCCGTGGCCCTGTACCCCAACGACTTCAACGCGCTGGAGCAGCTGGCCGAAATCCACCTCAAGAAGGGCGAGAACGACGAGGCCATCCGCCACTTCATCCTGGCCGCCAACGCCTCCTCGGGCGTGGTGAAGTCCGAGCTCATCCTCCGCACCACGGAGGTGCTCACCAAGGTGGGCCGTCAGCCGGAGATTCTCGCGCTGGTGCAGAAGGCCGCCGACGAAGGCCTCCGCACGCCCGGGGTGCTCACCGCGCTGGGCGACGCCCTGGTGCGCGCCGGCAAGCTGCCGGAGGCCGCCACCGCCTACAAGGAGGCCGCGAGCAAGTCCCCCAGGGACCCCACGCTGTGGGAGCTCGTCGGCACCATCCACCTGCAGCTGGACAAGCCGGGTGACGCCATCGACGCGTACAAGGAATCCCTGCGCGTGAAGGACCGCGCCATCGTCCACGTGGCGCTGGCCCGAATCCAGCTCGCCATGAAGAGCAAGGACGGCGCGGAGCAGGAGCTGGCCGCGGCGCTCGAGTCCGTGCAGGGCAACGACGTGCGCGAGCTGCGGGAGCTGGCGGACCTGCTCGTCACCATGGAGCGCAAGTCGGACGCGCTGCGCATCCTCGGCAACCTCAGCACCGAGCACGACATGGTGAAGGACGTGGACCTCCAGCTCACCACGGCGCGACTCGCCAAGGAGCTGAAGGACCCGGTGCTGGTGCAGGCCGCCTGCGCTCGCGCGTTGGCGGCGGACCCTCGCGTGAAGAAGTGCCCCTGAGCGTGAGCCCAGGAGCCCTGGGGCCGCGACGACGCTATGCGCGCCCGCCCTGCATCTTCCGGTACACGCCCACGACCAGGCCCAGAATCATCGTGGAGCGGAACTCCGTGCGGCTCACGTAGATGGGCTGCATGGTGGCGTTCGCCGGCTGGAAGCGGATGCGCTCGCCTTCCGGGTAGTAGCGCTTCACCGTGGCCTCGTCCTCGATGAGCGCCACGACGATGTCACCCGGATTGGCCGCCGGCGTCTTCTTCACGAAGAGGTAGTCGCCGTCGTGGATGCCGTCGTCGATCATCGACTGGCCCTTCACCCGCAGGGCGAAGACCTCCCGGCCATTCACGCCGCCCAGGAGGAAGCTGTCGATCTTGACCGAGTCCTCCATGTGCTCCTGCGCGAGCAGGGGCGCGCCGGCCGCCACCTTGCCCAGCAGGGGCACCTCCACCATGCCCGCGTCGCGCTTGGCGCCCAGGCCGAGGAGCAGCCGGGCCCGCTTGGTGGGAACGAGGGAGCGGCTCTGCTGCTCACCCCGGTTCAGGTAGCCCTTGCGCTCCAGGGCCTTCAGGTGGTCATTCACCCCGTTGGTGGAGCGGATGTCCATGTGCTCGCCAATCTCCCGGATGGTGGGCGGGAATCCGCGAGTCTCCGACTCCTTCACGATGAAGCTGAGAATCTCGCGCTGGCGGTCCGTCAGCTCTTCCATGCGCTCCCTCGCTCGGCCGGCCTGATTCCCTTGGAGCAGGTCTCCAGGCAACAGGCTTTCAGTGTCCACTTTCCCTGAACATACGTGTAGAGTCAATCCGTTCAGTATCCCCGTGCGCACCCTCAGTGTGTGTCGAACTTTTCGGCATTCTCAGTTCTTGAGGGGAGTCGATGATCTCGACGTACAATTCCGCCTGCTTTGTCCGAGCTCCGCCACACGCTGCTCTTCGTCGACGATGAGGCCGACGTCCTGGACATCCTTTCGCGGATGTTCCAGCGCCGGTATCGCGTCCTCACGGCCTTGAGCGGTCAGGCCGCGTTGGAAGTCCTACGTCGCGAGTCGGTGGACGTGCTCGTCACGGACCAGCGGATGCCGGAGATGACGGGCATCGAGCTGGCGGCGACAGCGCGCGCGGAGGGGTTCGACGTCACCACGCTGTTGTTGACGGGCTTCACCGACCCCGATGACCTGATCGCGGCCATCAACAAGGGGCAGGTGTACCGGTACATCACCAAGCCCTGGGACGTGAACGACCTGCTCATCACCGTGAAGAACGCGGTGGAGTACACGCAGCTGCGGCGGGACAAGGAGCGGCTCATCCGCCAGCTCCACCAGCGCGTGGAAGCGTTGTTCGTGCTCTACGAAGTGAGCCGGGCCAGCGCGAATGATCCGGCCAGCTACGACAACATCATCGACCGCGTGCTCATCGCCGTGGCGCGCGTGCTGCCGTACGACTGTGGCGCGGCGCTCATCGCCCCGGACGAGTCGCGCAGCGCGACGCTGCGGCTGCGCTGTCACGGCACCGTGGGCGAGCAGGCGCTGTTGGGCGTGAAGGAGTCGATGCTCGGCGCGTACCGCAAGAGCAGCGGCCTGTTGTTGCCGGAGGACCGGGTCATCACCCGCGTGGCGGGGACGACGACCCAGGACGCGGCGGCGCCTGCCGTGTACCCCAGCCAGCTCACGGTGAACCTGGTCGCGGGTGGACGTCCGGTGGGCATGCTGTCGCTGTTCAGCCAGCGCGCGGACGCCTTCACCGAGGACGATGGCGTGCTGTTGGACGTGCTCGCCAACCAGACCGCGGACGCCATCCAGTCCCTGCGCTCGGCGGAGGAAGAGGCCCGCCACCGCATGGAGCGGATGGTGGAGTCCATGGCCGACGGCGTGGTGCTCACCGACGAGAAGAACGACATCGTCGTGATGAACCCGGCGGCGCGGCGGCTCTTGCGCGTGGGGGATGACCCGACGGAGCACACCAGCCGGATGATGGAGGAGCGGCTGGGCTTCCAGCCCTTCCACCTGGTGCGCGGCTGGGAGTACAGCGGCACGCAGGTGCTGCGCGAGGAGGTGAAGCTCTTCGACCGCCACGTGCAGACGACGACGACGCCGGTGAGCGATGCGCGCGGCACGCTGCGTGGCGTGTGCGTGGTGCTGCGCGACATCACCGACCAGAAGCGGCTGGAGGAGCGCAAGGACGAGTTCGTCTCCATGGTGAGCCACGAGCTGCGCACGCCGCTCACGTCCATCTCCGGCGCGCTGGACCTGGTGCTCAACTTCATGGCCGGCGACATCAACGAGCGCCAGCGCCGCTACCTGTCGCTGGCCCGGGATTCGACCGAGAAGCTCAACACCATCGTCGACGACCTGTTGGACTTGTCGAAGTTCGCCAAGGGCCGCCTGCGGATGAACTTCGAGGTCGCCTACCTGGACGAGCTCGTCCAGCGGGTGGTGGAGAAGTACGGCCCGGCCTTCGGTGAGAAGCGCGTGCAGGTGACGCCGGGGCTGCCGCGCCATCCGCTGCGCGTCATCGCCGACCCGAACCGGCTCAATCAGGTCCTCAACAACCTGCTCAACAACGCGGTGAAGTTCACCCCGGAGGGCGGCGAGGTGCGCGTGGAGCTGCACGCCACGTCCAGCCTGCCCGGTTACGTGGTGCTCTCCTGCTGGAACAGCGGCGACCCCATCGCCGAGGACAGCCTGGAGCGCATCTTCGACCGCTTCGAGCAGGCGCGCACCAAGGCCAACCGCACCGTGCGCGGCACGGGCCTGGGCCTGGCCATCTGCCGCAACATCGTCGAGGCCCACGGTGGACGCATCTGGTGCGAGCCGTGCGCGGACGGCGTGCGCTTCATGGCGGTGCTTCCCACCGAGCCGCCGCCGGAGCTGCGCCAGTCCGACGAGGCGGGTGAAGTGCCGGGGCCCCGCCGCCGCGAGAGCCGGGGCCGCGTGCTGGTCATCGAGGGCGAGCCGGAGGTCGGCTACATCGCCAAGGCGCTGATGACCGCGCGCGGCTACGACGTGCGGCTGGCGTTCAACGCGGAAGAAGGCATGTCGAGCGCGCGGCAGTACCACCCGGACATGGTGCTGGTGTCCGTGCGGCTGCCGGACGTGGACGGGCTGCGGCTGGCGGAGATCCTCCGGCATGACCCGGAGACGCGGCGCGCGCCACTGCTGCTCTCGTCCGCCTTCGACGAGCGTCAGCGCGCCTTCCGCGCCGGGGCGGATGCCTTCCTGGTGCGCCCGCTGATGCCGGACAAGCTGCTGGCCACGGTGGACTCGCTGGTGCGCGGTCGCGCGGGCACGGCCCATGGCCGCGTGCTGGTGGTGGACGACGACGTGAAGATCGCCACCATCTGTCGCGAGGTGCTGGAGAACATCGGCTTCGACGTGGTGGTGGCGGGCTCGCTGGAAGAGGGGCGCCGCTCCCTGCGCGAGCGCCGGCCGGACGTCATCCTGCTGGACGTGACGCTGCCGGACGGCGACGGCTTCCTCTTCCTGGAGGAGATAAAGGCCGAGCGCGCCAGTGGCCACATCTCCGTCATCTTCATCTCCGCCCGCGCGGAGACGTCCTCGAAGGTGCGCGCCCTCAAGCTGGGCGGCGACGACTACCTCACCAAGCCCTTCGATGCGCTGGAGCTGGGCGCCCGGGTGGAGAGCGTGCTGCGCCGCAAGGAGCAGGAGCTGTCGGCTTCTCCGACGACGCAGCTTCCGGGCTCCACCGCGATTGAGCGCGAGGTGCAGCGGCGGCTCGTGGCGCGGCGGCCGTTCGCGTTCTGCTACCTGGACCTGGACAACCTCAAGGCCTACAACGACTACTACGGCTTCGCGAAGGCCGACGGTGTCGTGAGGCAGACGGGCGACCTGATGCGCGAAATCTTCGCGCAGGAAGGCGTGCCCGGAGACTTCCTGGGCCACGTGGCCGGAGACGACTTCGTCTTCATCGCCGCGCCGGAGTCGGTGGACCGCGTCTGTCAGACGGCCATCGAGACTTTCGACCGCATCATCCCGCTCTACTACGACAGGCAAGACAGGGAGCGGGGCCACATCGAGGCGGAGGACCGCTATGGTGAGCGGCGGCGCTTCCCCATCATGAGCGTGTCCATCGTCGCGGTGATGACGGACGGCACCCAGGACCACGCGGAGCTGGCTCGCCGCGCGGCCGACATGAAGAAGCGCGCCAAGGCCATCCTGGGCTCCGTCTATCTGCGCAGTGACCGGGAGCAGGTGGTACGCTCCGTCGCCGGGTGAGGCTCTACCAGCAGCTGGTCCTGTTCATGCTCGCCGCGACGGTGCTGCCGCTGGCCGCGGTCGGCTTCCTGTTGCTCTCACGCGCCGAGGCGGAGCTGGTCGCTCGCATCGACGCGGAGCAACGCACCCAGGCGTCCGCCGCCGCCGAGGCCGTGGGCGCCAGGTTGATGGAGGTGGTGGAGGCGCTCGCGCGCTCCGCCGAGCTCTTCGACTGGCAGTCCGCCACGGAGGCGGAGACGGTGGGTGGACTGCGGCTGCTCTACGGCCAGTCCCCGGCGGTGAGCGCGGTGCTGAAGCTCGACGCCCAGGGCCGTCCGCTGGGCGCCCCCGTGTTCCGGCAGGAAGATGTGGAGGGCCACCCCCGCTTCAAGGAGGGTGGGCAGACGCGGATGGCCCACTCGGTGCCCGTGCAGCAGCTCCGGGGCGGAGGAAAGGGCCAGGCGGCGCTCGGCGGCGCCTACGTCCATGAGGAGAGCGGACACGCGGCGGTGTCCGTGGCGGTGAAGCTGGCCGAAGGGGAGGACGCGCCCTTCGCGCTGGCGGAGATTGTCCTCGAGCCGCTGGAGGCCGCGCTGCTCCGCCGTCCCCAGGGCTCGCTGGGCCGGGTGGACCTGGTGGACGACGACCGGCGAATCCTCGCGAGCACGGAGCCCACGCGACGGATGACGACGCTGGCCCCCGAGCTGGCCGCCCATCTGCTGACGCCGACGGCCCCGGAGCCGGACCTGGTCAGGAGCTTCCGCCTGGAGGACCCGCCCCGGCGCGTGAGCGTGGCCCGCGTGTCCCGGGGCCTGCGCTTCGACGTGGTGGTGGAGGTGGACGAGGCCACGGCCCTGGCGCCGGTGCACGCCATGCGGCGCACGGTGCTGGCGTCGATTGGCGGAGCCTTCTTCGTCCTGCTGGGGCTGGGCGCGCTCTTCACGCGACGGCTCAACCGGAGGCTGGGCGAAGTCGTTCAAGGCGCGGAGGCCTACGGGCGCGGAGAGCTGAGCCGGCGCGTCAAGGTGGAGGGACAGGACGAGCTGAGCGAGCTGGCCACCACCTTCAACCGCATGGGCGAGGAGCTGGAGTCGGCCCGCGCGAGGATGCTGCGCTGGAATGACGAGCTGCGCATGCGCGTGGACGAGGCCACGAACGAGCTGCGCGGCGCCCAGGCCCAGTTGCTCGAGGCGCAGAAGCTGGCGGCCGTGGGACAGCTCGGCGCGGGCGTGGCGCACGAAATCAACAACCCGCTGGCCGGCATCCTCGGCAACGTGCAGTTGCTCATGTTGGACAGGGGCTCGGCGGACCCCGACTTGGAGACGCTGCGCAAAATCGAGCACAGCGCCAAGCGCTGCAAGGAAATCACCCAGAACCTCCTGCGCTTCTCCCAGCAGCGCGAGCGCCCCGACATGCGCCCGGTGGACCTCAACGCCGTGGTTCGCGACGCGCTCAGCCTCACCGAGCACCAGATTCTCAGTGACGGCGTGACACTTGCCACCCAGTTGTCGCCGGGCCTGAGCCGCGTTCGCGCCGACCCTGGGCACCTGTCCCAGGTCGTCCTCGCGCTCCTGTCCAACGCGCGCACGGCGATGATGAAGTCGCCCACGCGGCGGCTCACCCTGCGCACGGGGCAGCGCGACGGCCGCGCGTTCCTGGAGGTGGAGGACACCGGCAAGGGCATCTCCCCCGACATCCGCCCGCGCATCTTCGAGCCCTTCTTCACCACCAAGGACGTGTGGTCCAACGTGGGGTTGGGGTTGAGCGTGGCCTGGCGCGTCGTGACGGAGGCGGGCGGGACGCTCTCTGTCCGCTCGGAGGTGGGGCAGGGGGCCTGCTTCACAGTCGAGCTGCCGCGGGCCTGAGCATCCCACTCCGGCTGTGATAGCTAGAGGGACTCCATGGCTGAGCCTCGCCCCTCCCGGCGCCAGACGCCGTTCTTCATCGGCCTCGCGTTGATCCTCGCGGCCCTGCCGTTGGGGTGGTTCGTCTTCCTGCGCCAGCCACCACCTCCGCCTCCTCCGCCCGCCCCGCTCGTGGTGCCGGCGGCCGCGCCCGCGGTGACGCGGCCGTTGGAGCTGGAGCTGACCGAGGTGACGGGCACCGTGGAGGTGAAGGAGGGCGATGGCACCTGGCGCAAGGCCTCGGTGGGCATGGCCCTGCGGCGGCACGACAAGGTGCGCACGGATGATGGCTCGTACGCCGTGCTCATCGGCGGCGAGGCGGTGGAGTTCCGCATGGACCCGGGCACCGAGGTGTCCGTGGAGGAGCTGACCGCGTCGGTGTCCCGCATCCTGCTCGCCAACGGTATGGCGACCGCCGTCGTGCGTCCCGGCAAGCGCCACACCTTCGAGGTGAGGGCCGCGCAGAGCGACGCGGTGGCCACCCTGCACGAAGCCGGTGCCTTCACCATGAGCAACAACGGCCAGGGCACCGTGGCCGTCGGCACGCGCGAGGGCGAGGTGACACTGCTCGGGAAGGGCAAGGTCGTCATCGTCCGCGCGGGTCAGCAGTCCGTCATCCGTCCGGGCCAGGCCCCGTCAGAGCCCGCCGCAGTGCCCACCAGCCTCTTGCTCAAGGTGGACTGGCCCTCGGAGCGCACCCGTCGCGAGAAGGACCTCGTCGTGCGAGGCCAGACGACCCCCGGCAGCCGCGTGCAGGTGAATGACGTGCGCGTGCTCGCCGACGCGGAGGGCCGCTTCGAGCGCAAGGTGAAGCTGCGCGAGGGCTCCAACACCGTGGACGTGCGCGCCGTGGGCGTCGGCCGTGTCGAGCAGCGTGAGAAGGCCGAGCTCATCGTCGACACCCGGCCTCCTTCGCTGAAGACCGACTCCGACATCTGGAATCAGGCCAGCGACGCAACTCCCTGAAGCCACGAGCATGCGGGCAAGCGGTCGGCTTGACCCCTGGCAGGGGGTCTCCCTAGACTCCAACCCACAGTCGTTCCTGTTCAAGGGCAATCCTGGCCGAAAGGCCTGGTGCGCAAAGCCGCGGGGCCTGAAGTCCGGCCGGCCGTGACCGCCGTGGGAAGCACGCTCCGGGGAGCATTCCGGACCCACTGCGCCTTGTGCGGGCCATGGGTCTGTCGTTCCTGAGTCCCCCCGGGAAGGTGGTTTCAAATGCTGCGCGCTCTCGCCGTCGTGACGTGCTTGCTGCCTGCGCTGTCCCCCGCCTCCCCTCAAGTCGGCAGTCTCAGCGGGTCCGCCAAGGTGGTGAATGGCGGGCCCGGAGACCAGACGGACCCTCACGTGAGCGGGGCGCTGGTCGCCTACACGAGCGAGTCCGGTGGCACGAGCGAGATTCGCTATCAGGACATGGTGTCCGGAGTGGACCAGGCCATTCCGAACGACGGTGCGTTCGACTTCGTGTCGGACATCAGCGGAAGCACCGTGGTGTTCACCCGCGTCAACACCTCCAGCGCCATCTACACGTACGAGGTGGGCAAGGCACAGGCGCCGGTGGAGCTGGCGCCCCAGGCGGGCAGCAGCCGGCGCGCGGCGGTGATTGGGGGCCGCACCGTGGCGTGGCAGGACTTCGGCTACACCGGCAGCACGCTGGAGCCGGAGATCGCCCTCTACGATTTGGACCAGGGCACGCTCACCCGGCTCACGGATGATCGCATGCTGGACCGCACACCGTCGGTGTCCCCGGATGGGAAGACGGTGGTCTGGGCCAAGTGCGATGCCCAGGGCCAGCACTGCGACATCTGGCAGGCGCGCTGGGCGGGCAACGGCTTCAACTCGCAGGCGCTCACCGGCAGCGAGGGCGAGGAGTCCCAGCCCGACACCAACGGAGACATCGTCGTCTACGCGAGCACGCGCACCGTGGACGGTGTGTCGGACCGGGACATCTACTGGAAGCCCGTGAATGGCGGCACCGAGCAGCGACTCGCGCTGCCGGGGCTGGATGCGAACCCCAGCATCAGCGGCTCGTTGATCGCCTTCGAGCGCAGGGACCCGACGAAGGGCGACTTCGACATCGCGCTCTACGACTTGGACACGCAGACGCTCTACCTGCTCACCCAGTCGCCGGAGAACGAGAACCTCAATGACTTGAGCGTGTCCGACGACGGCACCGTGCGCGTGGTGTGGACGGTGGCGGAGAACGGGGACTTCAACGTGCGCTCGTTCACCTTCAAGCTCCCGAGAGAGCTCCCCTGTGACGCCTCGCCCGCGGAGCCGACGCGGACGGCCGAGGCGGTGTGCACTCAGCCCGGGTCGACGCCGCTCCTGGCCGCGCTGGAGGTGGCGCGGACGACGGGGCAGCCCAACGCGGTGTCACTCGGCTTCCATGGCCTGGGTGCGGGAGTCATGTGTGTCGACAACGGCTACAGCGGCGAGCGCGCCACCTCCGGCTGGGTCTGGTTGGACGGCGCGGAAATCGTTGACCCATCCCGCTTCAAGCCCACCGTGTCGTTGGTTGCGCGGGACGTCACGCTGGATGGCAACACGTGGCTGGCGGCGCTGATCTCAGGAAATCCCGGAAGCTCCTTCCGCATTCGCATCTACGGCACCGCGTCGCAGTGCGGTGTGACGCAGCCGGTGGCGGGGGAGGAGCTCATTCCGGGCCACTCCGTGGCACCCCTCACTCTTGAGGTAGGCGGGGTGTCACCCCTGACCTTCGTGCCGCTGAGTGACGAGCCTGGAGCAGGGTGTAGCGCGAGTGGCACGTCGGTGGCGGCGGCGGGACTGGTGCTGGTGGCGTTGTGGCTGGCGCGACCCCGGCGGGTCTCGGTGGTGGTTTCGCGGAAGGAGCTTCGGCGGAGAGGACGGGCCCTGTAGACTTCTACGCGTCCTGAAACATTTTCCGCTCCCCGCCATTCTATTGCTGTGCGTGTGTGCTTCGGCCAGAGCCGACACACTGGAGCTGCTTGGGCCGTCGTCCGCCGTGACGCCCGAGGGTTTCCCCGTGGCGGTGGTGCGCAAGGATGCGTCTGGAGTTCCCGTGCCGCTGGCGGGCACACCCACCGTCATCGTGGAGGGCGCGGAGCTGCGTGAGGGACTCGCGCAGCCACCGCTCCGCACCTTCATCGTCGTGCCCCACTCAGGGGCTCGTGACGTGGTGGTGCGCGCGCGCGTGGATGGATTGGAGGCGCAGGCGCGCTTCGTGCTCGGACCTCCCGCCACTGACGTGAAGCTGGGACTTGAGCCCGCCGCTCCGGTGAAGGGCCGCGACAAGGAGGCGGTGCTCACCGTGAGTCTGCTGCGCCCGGATGGCACGGCCGACGACAGCGGCGCGCCGCCCGTGGTGCGTGTCAGCACTGGCAGGGTGGAAGGGTTGGAGCGTGTCGCGCCTGGAATGTATCGGGCGCGCTACATCCTCCCGGACACGCGGCATCCCGAGGTGGCCATCCTGGTGGCGTTCTCCGCGTGGCCCAGTCCGCAGTCGGTGCATGGGGCCTATGGGCGAGTGCTGGTTCCGCTCGCCGCGTCGGTGAACCTGCCGGGCACGACGGAGCCGGATGCGCGCATCTCCATCGACATCGCGGGGGCGACGTTCGGTCCGGTGACGGCGGGCGCGGATGGTCGCTTCCGTCTCCCCATCGTCGTGCCGCCAGGACATCGCTTCGGCCAGGGCCGCGTGGTGGACCGGGCGGGCAATGCGAAGCGACAGAACATCGATTTGAACCTGCCGCCCACCGACGGGCTCGCGTGCGTGTTCCAGCCGCAGCGACTTCCGGCGGATGGTGTGTCGCGGGCGCGGTTGTTGTGCGCGACGAGCGACCCGCTGGGCAAGCCGGTGGAGGATGCGAAGGTGACGGCGCAGGCGCGTCGCGGTGTCCTCAAGGGGCCGTCGCGCGCGGCGGGCGGCATGCTGGAGTGGCTCTACTCGGCGCCCCGCACGTTGGGCGACGACGAGCGAATCGAAGCGGCCTGGCCTCAACGCGGCGCGGGCTCTCGCGAGGTGCTGGCGCTCCAGTTGGTGCAGGGACCGGTGACGGAGCTGGCCATGTCCGTGTCGGAGCCGCTGGTGCATCGCGGCGCCCAGGCACAGGTGGCAGTGCGCGCGCGGGATGCGCTCGGACGTCCTCGTCCTGGCGCGACGTTGTCTCTCACCGCGCCCGAAGGGGACTTCACTCCGCCGGTGGAGCCCGCGCCCGGTGACTTCGCGAGCGCCTGGCAGCCGCCGGCCTCCGGAGGCGAGGAGCAGGTGACGCTGAGCGCGCGGGCGTGGGGACCGGTGGGCAGCGAGCCGGCGCGCATCGCTGTATGGCCGCGCGGAGGTGTGCTGTACGCGGGCGTGTCGGACCTGGCGGGGCTGCCGGTGCCCTCGCAGCCGCTGCGTCTGGATGGGCACGAACTGACCACGGGCCTGGATGGCACGGTGTCCCTGGGGAAGCTGGCTCCGGGCGCGCATCTGGTGGCGCATGGGCTGTGGACGGGGTTGGTGCGCACCGTCCATGTCCTGGGGGGCGAGGGACTGGCGTATCCGTTGGACCCGCTGCTCGTGCCCGAGGCCGTCTCACAGCAGGTTCGCGTGGCGCCCCAGGTCCCCGTCAACGTGCGGCTTCGCGTGGAGGGCACGCGCGTGACGTACTGGGTGGAGGATTCGCGCGGCCGCATCCTGGAAGGGCGCGCGGTGCATGTCGCGCTGTCGGACGGAGCGCGCGAAGGCGACGAGGTCCGCGAGGGACGCACGTCGTTCACGGTGCGCGCCACGCGACCGGTGAGTGTCTCCGTGGCGGACGTCGCCACGGGTGTCACCGCGCTCGTCGAGGTGCGTCCATGAGGCGCTCGGGCCTGGGGACAGGGCGTGTCCATGGACGTGCCCGCGCTGCTCGCCGAGGTGCGTCCATGAAGCGCTCGGGCCTGCTGGTGCTGAGCGTGCTGCTGTGCGCCGGGGCGGCCTCGGGACAGGGCGTGTCCATGGACGTGCCCTCCTTGGCATCCACCATCGCCGGACGCGTATGTCTCGACGTGGATGGGGATGGACTCTGCGGCGCTGACGAGCCGGGTGTCGCGGGTGTGCGGCTGGTGCTGACGACGGGTCGCGAGGTGCGCACGGATTCGCGAGGACGCTTCCACCTCACGGGAGTGGACTCGCGCACGCCGGACGCCACGCGTGGGCTTCACCTGCGTCCGGGTCGGCATCGCCTCAAGGTGGACCCTCGCTCACTGCCGGCCGCGAGTCAGGTGACGCCAGAGGCCGCCACGGTGGAGGTGCCCTGGGGCGCCGTCGCCCTCCAGGACTTCGCCGTGCGCAGCCTGGCTTCGGATGCGCTGCCTTTGGAGCTGTCCTATTCGCGGATGCCTCCCGTGGCCGACGTGGTCTCCGGCGAGGGCGCCGTGCGTTTCCGTGTCGCGGGACAGGCCGCCGTGGGAGACCGCGTGCGCATCGGCGGCGCCGACGCGGAGGTGGATGAGCGCGGTGGATGGAGCGCCTCGGTTCCCCTCATCGCTGGAGACAACACGCTGGTCATCCAGGCCACCGCGCCGGATGGCAAGGTGCGCGTCTCGCTTCAGCACGTCGATGTCGTGCGCCGCGCCGAAGGCTGGCTGGTGGTGCCGAGGCCCTTGGTGCTCGTGGGCGCGTTTCAGCTTCCCGCCGCGCGTGACGAAACCGCGGCCAGCGGAGTCACCCGGCTGAAGGTGGAGGCTCCCTCGGGGACCTCGGTGCGCGGCCCGTTGGGTGAGAGCTCCGTGGTCGATGCCGACGGCCGTGTGGAAGTTCCCGTGACGCTGGCTTCGGGGAACAACCACGTGACGCTGGCGCTGACTCCGCCCGGTGGCTCCGCTCACGAGGTGGTGGTGGACATCCTCGCGAAGCCGATGCCATTCGCGGTGGGGTTGCTGGACATCGAGGCGAGCTTCGCGCCGGCGGACAGCGACTTCCAGCTTCGCGGCAGAGGCTCAGCACACGCGGAGCTGCGCCTGGGCCCGGTGGACGTGGTGGGCGAGGTGGACCTTCGCGACACGGACGGCCGCACGCTGCGAGGCGCGGAACTCCCCGACTGGCTGCGTCCTCGCGTCCCCGAGCGCTTCGAGCGTGTGGCGGACCCTGACTTCTCGCCGGAGGAGTGGGCCGACGACTCGGTGTCGCTGACGCCGAACGCCTCCGAGGCCCGGCTCCGCGCGGAAGCACGTCATCCCGACTACGGCCGCGTGGGCCTGGGCACCTACCGCGCGCTGGTGCAGGACCGTGAGGTGGGCCGCTACCACCGCCCCCTCTTCGGCCCCTATGCGGAGCTGACCACCTCCAGCGCGAAGGGCCCGGAGCTCCGCGCTGGCGTGGACGCATTCGGTGGCAGCCTCACGGACCCGACACGCGGACTCTCGGCCGTCCCCGCGCACGAAGAGCTTCGCGCCACGGGCGGCAGCCTCTTCTACCTGGGCGCGGTGTCGGTGGCGGAGGGCTCGGAGCTGGTGCGAGTGGAAGTGCGTGACGGTGTCACCGGACTGCCGCTGGCCGAGCGACACCTGGTGCGCGGGCGCGACTACGACATCGACTACTTCGCGGGGCGCATCTTGCTGTCCCGGCCGCTGTCGTTCATGGCGGGTGACACCTTTCTGCGCACCGACATGCTGACGGAGGCACCGGAGCCGGTGCTCGTCGTCGATTACGCGGCGCTGCGCACGACGGGCACCGAGGACTCTGGAGGCGGCGAGGTGTGGGCCGAGTGGCGTGGCGCGCGCGTGGGACTGGCCGCGGTGCGTGAAGGCCACGAGGGTCGTCCGTACACGCTCTACTCGGGCCGGGGCTCCGCGCGACTGGGCGCGTACTCGCTGGAGGCGGAGGCGGCATCCAGTCGCGGCATGGCGGTGGACTCGGGCGTGTTCGGTGTCTCCGACGACGGTGGCCTGAGCTTCCTGCGCCCTGGCGCGGGGCTGGCGACAGGTGGCGAGGCGCTGGGGCTGCGCATGCGCGGACCGGGACTGTGGAGCGAGGGCTCCGTGGATGCGTCCTATCGCTGGCGCGGACGAGGCTTCTCGGACGGCGCGCACCTGGACGCGGCGCGATTCCAGCAACTCGCGCTGCGGCTGCGTCAGCCCGTGGGGCGGCTGCGGTTGTCGCTGCTCGCGGATGGGCGGAACTCGGCGGACCCTCGTGAGCCCTTCGTGGACAACCCCTTCTCCGCGAGCACCGTGGGCGCGAGCGTGGGTTGGGAGGAGTCCACCTGGGGCGTGAGCGTGGAGGCTCGGGATGCTCGGCTCAAGGCGGCCGAAGTCGTGGGGCAGGGTGACGCCCTGACGGGAGGCCGCACCTCCGTGGGTGTCGCGGGTCGCTACCGTCTGCTCGATGGCCTCTGGCTCCAGGCGTCGCATCGCCAGAAGCTGGCCCTGCATGGCGCGGGGCCGGGCCGGGTGGATGACTCGTTCAGCGCGGCGGGCGTGGACGTGGAGCTGGGACGCGACACGCGCGTGGGTGCGCGCGGCGGCTGGGGACCGGAGCTGGGTCCTCGCGCCTGGGCGAACGTGGAGTCACGCAGTGGCTCGGACGTGTACTACGGCGGCTACTCCGTCGATGTGGATGGGCCGGACTTCGGCGCGGGCAGGACGCTCACGGGGGCTCGCACCGAGCTGCCCGACAGCGGCACCGCGCTGTTCGTCGAGGAGGTGGGCCTTCATGACGCGACGTCCGTGCGGCTGTCGCGGGCGGTGGGGCTCCAGAAGACGGTGCTGGATGGCTTCAGCGTGGGGGCCCGCTACGAGCGCGGCGTGCGCAGCCTGCTGGACGTGAATCCTCCGCTGCGGCGCGATGCGGGCGGCGTCTTCGGCCAACTGCTCCTGGAGCGGCTGCGGCTGGAGGGCCGCTTCGAGGTGCGGCGAGAGAAGGGCACGCCGGAGCGCGGAGCGAGCGAGGCGGTGGACCGACTCCAGACAGTGGTGGCGCTGGCCGCCGAGGCGGAGTTGCTGCGCGACGTGACGGCTTCTGGCCGCGTGGACTTCGCGCGGACCGTCAACGACGACGCGCTGGAGGCTCGGCTGCTGGAGGGCTACGCGGCGGTGGCGTGGCGACCCGGCCCGTGGCTCGTGGTGGCGCGCTATGGTGTGACGCGGGAGCTCTTGCCGGGTACTCGGGCCGCGTTTGGCGACAGGGCCTTGCAGATTCTCTCCCTGCTTCCCGCGGTGCGCCTGGGCGACAGGTTCTCGGTGGCCGCGGGCCTTCACGCGGGGCACAGCAGCCTGGAGGGCTCCTCGCGGTGGGTGTGGACAGGCACGGTGCGTCCGGCGGTCCGAATCGTGGGTGGGCTGGAGGTGGCGGCGGAGCTGGCCCGTCGGACGGCTTCACCCGAAGGCGACCGGCTGACAGCGGTGCGCGCGGAAGTGGCATATCGGATGGATGAGAAGCTCCGAATGGCTGTCGGGTACACACTGCTGGGCTTCAGCGGTTTGGGTTTGGGCTCCGAGTCGTCCGAAGATCAGGACCGGCTCTACCTCCGGGCGGAGCTCGCCTACTAGGAGTAACTCGTGCGCGCCGGCATCCTCATCTGCCTCTGTCTGGGACTGTCCGCGGTGGCGTCCGCGGAGTGGAAGGAAGGCCTCACGGTCCCGGGAGAGCCGCGTGACGTGAGGGCGTGGGAACCCTTCACCGTCGCCATCGCTCACTCCACGGGCGCGGAGCTGCACATCAACGAGGAGCAGGTGGCCAACCGCAACCTGTCGCCCGCCGTGGGCACGTTGTTGTTGACCTCGGGTTGTTTCGCGGGCGTGCGCAGCGACGGCGAAATCTTCGCCTACAACAACTGTCTGCCCAACGGCAGCATCATCCCCAACCTGCCCACCGCGACGACGATGGAGGTCCGCCGGGTGATGCAGACCGCGTCGGGCACCGGCTACGCCGCCATCGCCGTCGACACGAACGACCTCCTGCTGTTGCACGCGACGCCATCCGAGACGGCCACCTTCCCCTGGCCCACCCGAGTCCTGGAGACGACCCAGTTCCGGGCCACGTCGGTGATGGGAGTGACGGAGTCCGCGGGGGGAGTGACGCATGCGCTCGTCCCTGTCACCGGCACGCCGAACCTCATCTACCTTCGCGGCGACAAGGTGGAAGCCTCGTTCAGCATGAATCCGGCGCTGACGCCGCTGCCGCTCCAGACGGTGGACCTCATCCCCACGAGCGGGCTGTTTCCCATCCTCCTGGCGGGCAACGCGGACGGCCTCTTCCGGGCGCCCATCTCGGCATCTCCGGCGCCTGGGGATTTCAGTCGAGTCACGCTGGTCGACTCGGGGCCGGTGAGCATCGTCTCCGTCGATGTGAATACCGAGCTGAGCACCGGCCGGGGAACGGGCTTTGGCCTCGCGGTGGGCACGCGCAATGGCGGAGAGCATGTCGTGCTCGGCGCCGTGCCGACAGGAAGCGCCAGCGACTCCGGCACCACGTGGCGAGTGCATCCCGCGTTCGCGAACGCGTCGCTGCCGGTGTCGGACCCGTTCGACCAGGTGTCCTGCGTGGACTCCAGCTTCTGCGTCATCACCCTGCGCAACCAGGGGCAGAACGTCATCTATTACGTCAACGCCGTGGCCCCGCTGTTCGGCGCGATTCCGGACCCCGTCCTCATCGACGAGGGAACGACGCGGATACTGGATGTCATGGCGAGCGACGAGGACGGCGACGCGGTGCGGGTCTCCGCCGACGTGGGGGCGACGCCGCTGACCGTCAACGCCACGCCTGGGGTGGATGCGCTGTCGCTGTCCCTCACCGCCCCGGAGGTCTGCGAGCCGACCACGACCCAGTTCACCGTGTTCGCCTCGGACGGCCTGGGCGCGCATGACCGGCAGACCACGGTGACGCTGCGAATCGAGAACACGGAAGGGCCCGGAGCGCCCGGGGTGCTGCCGCTCCAGGGGAACACCACCACGGCGGGAGGCTCCTCGCTCGTGTTCACCGCATCCCCGAGCGCCGGAATCTGCGAGTCGGTGGACTACGTGTGGAACGCCCCCCCGGGCCAGCCGATGTTGCAGACAGAGGAGGATGGCCGCGTCGCGACGTTCGTGCCCCCGGAGTTCCTCTGCTCCGCGACGGGCGCGCGCTACACCTACGAAGTCCGTGCACGGGACAAGGGGCGGACTCCGTCCGAGCCCACGTCTATCTCCGTCGACGTGCGGCCCTGGGGCAAGCCGGCAGCGCCCTTCGCGCCGAACACGGTTCGACAGGTGAGGTCGGGGAGCACCGTGGAACTGCGTCCCGAGGCACTGCACGCCTGCGAGGCCACGGCGGGTCTCCCCCAGGTGGAGACGGTGTGGCGGCTCCAGGATGGAAGCTCCGTGCCTCCAGGGCTCACGGTGAAGGACGGTGCTGGCAATCCCGTCGACCTCACGTCGCCCGTCACGGCGCCGGTGCTCCAGGTGTCGGCGGAGGGCTGCGAGCTGGCGGCGCTGACGCTGGTGGCGCGCAACCGGATGACCGTCCCTGGAGTCGGCGTGGTGGAGGGGCCCGAGGCCCCGGTACGAGTGGACGCCCAGCCAGAAGCGGAGGACGTGTCCGCCGCGAGCCTAGACCTGTCGCTGCGCGTCACCTTGGGCGGACAGGACGTCGAGGCGACCTTGGGCACGTCGCTGCGCTGCCCCGGGACGTACGCGCTCAAGGCGCGCATGTTCCTGGAGTCCGTCGACGGCGTGCAGCTTGCCTCCCAGGTGGTGCCCGTGCCGGGCGCCTGGCGCTTTCAGTTGCCCTCGGTCTGCTCGGCCACCACGTACACCGTGCGCGGAGAGCTCTTCTCCGATGTCTCCACGCCCGTCGAAGCGGGCCGCGCGCGACAGTCGCTGACGGCGGAGGCACGGGCCGTGGCCCTGGGGGGGGTGGAGGGTGATGCGCTGGTGGCGCGTTGTGGCGAAGGCGCGAAGACGACCCTGACACAGCGGATTCCTCCCGATGCGTGCGCGGACGTGGAGGTCTCCTGGTCCAGGGACAGCGGCCCCGCGCTCGCGCAGGACGAATTGTCGGGGACGAGCGTCACCGTGGCCACGCTCGAGACGGGCCTGCAGGAACTGGTGGGGACGTCCATCACCCTGCGCGTCACCGCCGACGCGGGTGGGGGCAATGCGGCCACGCGGGTGCACACGGTGCCGATTGTCGCGGACCCCTTCGTCGACGTGGCGCACTCCACGGAGTCCACCTCCGGCCAGCAGACGGGGCTGGTGGGCGTGGTGGTGCAGTTGAGCAACACCACGGACTGCGGCGTCACCGGCCTGCGTCATGTGGAGCGCATCGAGGGCATGGAGCTGGTGCCCGGCAGCGTGAAGGTGGCGGGCGCGACGCTGGCGGAGCAGTCAGTCGAAGGCGGCTTCCAGGTGGAGGGCGTGGCGCTGGCCGCTCACGAGACGCGCACGCTGACGTACGTGGTCCGTCCCCGCCTGCTGTCGTCGCCGCGCTTCGCCGGTGAGGTGTTCCTCAACGGCGTGCCCGTGTCCGGGGCGTCGTTGAGCGAACAACCGTCGTCCTGTGGCTGCTCGCAGGGAGGCTCGGGCGCGGCGCTGTTCGGACTGCTTGCGATGGCACAGTGGCTGCGCCGCCGACGAGATGGCACGCGGCGCTGACTCAGCGGCCGATCGCGGTGGCGCAGTGGCTGTGCCGGCGTCGAGACGGCACGCTGCGCTGACTTAGAGGCCGAAGGAGATCCGGTGGCGGCGGCTCGGCGTCTCCGGCCGCTCCTCCAGCACGCCGAGCAGCTCCAGGCCCCGCAGCGTCGCCAGCGCCTGTCGCTCCGACAGGTCCGTCAGCGCGAGCAGGTCCTCCACCGTCTTGCTGCCGTCCGCGTAGGCCAGCAGCAACGCCTGCGGCCCCTGCAGCTTCAGCTCGTGCAGGCCGTACGGCGGATCGGCGGTGGGGAAGAGGCGGCGCCCTTGCCCCATGCGCTGCCGCAGGGCCACCAGCGTCTCCGTCTTCTCCACGCCCTCCAACACCAGGTCGCCCGGGAACACGGACAGCTTCACCAGGTCCGCGCGCTGCGGCCTCATGGCGCTGAAGCCGTAGGCACCCTCCGTCCAGGTGAAGGTGGACCAGAGCAGCTCGCGGACCTGCTCCTCCAGGAGCTGTCGCCGCCGAGGCGCATCCAGCAGGCCCTGGCGAATCATCGCCTCACCGGTGCGCAGGCCCTCCTGCCGGGCGAAGGCGGCCACCTCCGCGAGCTTCTGCTCCGTGAGCACGCCCTTGCGGACACAGAAGCGACCGAAGCGCTCGTGGGCCAGATTGGAGGCCGCGTACACGATGCGGCCGGACTCGAAGTAGACGACCTTGAGGATGGAGCCCTGCTGGAGCTTCAGCTCTCCATGGTGCCGCGCCTCGTAGTAGGCGTTGAGCAGCCGCGCCACCGAGGTGTCCTTCAGGTCTCCCGCGAGGGACCACTCGGGCAGCGCGCGCCGCGTCTTGGTCGTCGTGGGCTGCGCGCCCGTCCACACCTTCTCCCGGTGCGCGAAGGGCAGCGGCAGGGCGGGCTCCTCGCTCTCCAGTCCAGGCAGCGGGGCGGAGTCGGGGATGGTCTGCATGGGAGCGCTGGCCTCGCCGCCGTCCTCGGCTTCGGGAACCAGCTCCTCCAGGACGATGAGGTCCGCGTCGTCGAGCAGCTCGTCCTGGGCCGCGCCATCCTCCACGGGCGGTGGCGCGCGGGGCGCGGGCACCACGCCGCTCGCCTGCTCCAGGGCTTCCATCACCTGGATGAGCTCGAAGGGCTTCTCGAAGAAGGCCCTGGCGCCATGGACCTGCACGGCCTCCTGCGCGAAGCGGTCACCCTTGTACACACCGCTCACGGCGATGGCGGGGATGCCGTGGGCCCGCAGGGCGGCGAGCACCTCGCTGCCACGGATGTCCGGCAGGAGCAGGTCCACCAGCGCCGCGTCCCACTTGGAGCCGGGGCTGAGCGCCTCCAACGCGGCCTCGCCGGTGTGCACGGCGCGCGCGTCGTGGCCCCGGCTCTGGGCCGTGGAGACGATGAGGGAGGCCAGCTCGTGGTTGTCCTCGACGATGAGCAGTCGCGCCATGGGCGGCGGGACCATACCATCCGCCCTCATGAACGTTCAGGGCTTCCACCATGTCGCAATCCAGGCGGAGGACATCGAGCGGGTGACGGCCTTCTACAGGGACTTGCTGGGCTTCCCCGAGCTCACCCGCCACCTGCGCTCGGACGGCTCCTTGCGGAGCATCTGGGTGGGCGTGCCCGGGGGCGGCTTCCTGGCCATCGAGGCGGCGGGCATGGCGCCAGAGCCGCTCCCGTTCCGCCACGAGCGCCCGGGCCTGCTGATGCTCGCGTTCCGAATCGCCAGGACGGAGCGGGACGCGGTGGTGTCCGAGCTTACTCAGGCGGGCGTCCCGCTGGAGCACGAGACGCGGTGGACGGTGTACGTGCGGGACCCGGAGGGCAACCGGGTGGCGCTCAGCCACCACCCGGAGGACTAGGAGCCCTGGGTGTGCGTGCTTGCGGAGTGGGATGGGGCGCGGCTACAAGCCGGACATGCGCCTGGGCGAACAGCTCCTGAATGATGGCCTCGTCACCGCGGAGGGACTCGAGGAAGCACTCGAGGCCCAGGTGGTGCATGGCGGCCGGCTCGGGACGAACCTGGTGGAGCTGGGGCTGCTGTCCGAGGTGGACCTGGCCAAGACGCTGGGGACGCTGCACAACAGCGCGTTCGCCTCCGGGGAGATGGTGCCGGACCCCAAGGCGCTGGAGCTGGTGCCGCCCAACCAGGCGGATGACAAGGAGCTGCTCCCCATGCGGGTGGATGCGACGCGCCTGAGCGTCGCCGTCGTCAACCCGCACGACTTCACGACGTTGGACGCGATTGCCTTCAAGACGGGCAAGCGCGTGGTGCCGGTGGTCATCCCCGAGTTCCGGATGAACCAGCTGCTGCGCCGCTACACCAAGGCCTTCCGTCCGCTGCGCGCCATCGACATGAACGCGGTGCGGCCTCGCCCCAAGCCGGGCTCGCAGGCGGCGGCCGAGATTGCGAAGGCCGAGGAGAAGCCGCCCGACCTGATGAGCGAGGAGGAGTTCCAGTCCGTCTACGCGCAGGCGCTGCGCGGTGGCGCGGACTACGAAGGGGACATGGGCGAGGAGGAGGTCATCACCGGCGTCGAGGTGGTGGAAGCCCTCCCCGAGCTCCCGCCGATTCCGATGCCGACGGCGCCCGTGGCCCGTCCGGTGGTGGCTCCGCCTCCCGCGATGCAGCCTCCCGCGCCGCGCCCGGTGGCTCCGCCGACGCCTCCCGTGCAGGCGGGCATTCCCGTGGCCCCCCTGCCTCCGGTGGCGCCCGTCGCCCCGCCGCCCATGGCCGCCGCGCCCGTGCAGCGCGCGCCCGAGCCTCCTCCCACGCCGCTGACGTTCGCGGAGGCGCAGGCGGAGCTGGCGCGCAGCACGGACCGCGAGGACGTGGCGCGCACGGTGCTGCGCTTCGCATTGGGCAAGTGGCGGCGCAACCTGCTGCTGTCCGTGCAGGGCAGCCTCGTCACGGGCTGGCACGGCATGGGCCCGGGGGTGCGCGAGGCGGCGGTGCGTCGCATCGGCGTGGCGCTCCGGGAGCAGAGCACGTTCCGGTTGGTGCGAGACACGCGCTCGCACTACGTCGGGCCGGTGCGCCGGGACGCGGCGATGGGCGTGTTCTACAAGCTGCTGGGGGGCGGCTTCCCGACGACGGCGGTCATCCTGCCGCTGCTCGTCCGAGGCAAGGTGGTCCACTTGCTGTACGTGGACAACGGGCCGGATCAGCTCACGCCGCCTGACGTGGGCGAGCTGATGATCCTCTCGCAAAGCGTGGGTCGCTCGTACGAGGCGATGATGCGGCGCCGCAAGAGCGCGTAGTCGTCATCCGGGATTCTGGGAGACGGTTCGTCTGTTCGGTGTCGCCGCGATGTCGTGGCGTCACGGGGTCCGGGTGTGTTCCGGCCCTGTGACGGGTGCGGATTCACGGGAGCAACGCGTGGAAGACGATGGCAACCAGGGGGCCGCACGGCAGGACGCTTGGCTGGCAGAGCTCCTCGCCGCGATGGAGGCCTCCAACCGGGGCGACTTCTCGCGGCGAGTGCCCGTCCGAGGCACGAACACGCTCGAGGACCGACTGGCGGAGACCTTCAACGCGGGGGTGGAGCGCCTGTCGTCCCTTGCTCGGGACGTGACTCGAGTGGGCCGTGAGGTGGGAGTGGAGGGCCGGCTGGGTGCACGTGTCGACGTGTCGGGGACCGAGGGCGCGTGGCGGGAGCTGGGCGACGGGGTGAACGTGCTCGCCGGGCTCGCGAAGATGGTGTCGGAGGACTCGGACCATCGCCTGGGGCCGAAGGAGGCGGAGTATGCGCGGACCATCCATGCCTCGGGCGTGGACCTGCTCAGCCTCATCAATGACCTGTTGGACTTGTCCAAGGTGGAGGCGGGGAAGCTTCAGGTCGAACCGGAGGACGTGCCGCTCGCGGAGGTGAAGGCGCTCATCGAGCGCGACTTCCAGCACGTCGCCGAGCAGAAGGGGCTGGGCTTTGGTGTCGTGCTCTCCAGCTCGCTGCCCCGGACGATGCGCACCGACTCGCTGCGCTTGCGGCAGGTGCTCATGAACCTGCTTTCGAATGCCTTCAAGTTCACCGACTCGGGGCGGGTGGAGCTGCGCGTCGCGCTGATGGGGCGGGGGCTGCTCCATTTCGAGAGCCCCGTGCTGAATCGCGCCGAAGGGGTGCTGGCGTTCAGCGTGGTGGATACGGGCATTGGCATCGCGCAGGACAAGCTCCAGCGCATCTTCGAGGCGTTCCATCAGGCGGAGCCGGGCACGAGTCGCAAGTACGGAGGCACGGGTCTGGGGTTGTCCATCAGCCGCGAACTGGCGCACCTGCTGGGAGGAGAGCTGCACGTCGCCAGCGAGCTGGGGCGGGGCAGCACCTTCACGCTCTACGTGCCCGACGTCTACGTGGGTGAGGAGTCCCAGGCGGAAGGCGAAGCGGGCGGACAGCGGAACTTCGCGCGGGCCGGGGAGTCGATGGTGGAGGTCTCCGCGGTCGAACTCCCCACGTTCGCGCGCGGTGATGAGTCGACGCGGAGCGGTCCGCGTGCGCCGGGCGAGGTGATTCCTTACGAGCCCTTCGCGGGGTCTTCGTTCCTGGAAGGGGAGCGGGAACGGACCACCCGGCGTCGCGTGCTCGTGGCGGACGACAACATCCGTGAGGCGTTCTCGCTCATCAGCGTGTTGGAGTCGCGGGGCCTGGAGGTCCTCCATGCGGAGAGCCTGGGCGAGACGCTGCGTGTCCTGGGGGACTCGCCGGAGGTCGATGGCCTGCTGCTGCTGCTCCCGATGATGGAGGAGGGCCATGCCTTCCTGACGAAGCTCCGTGAGGATGCGCGCTTCGTGGACATGCCCATCGTCGTCGTCACGGCCCAGCCGAGCGACGACGAGCGGGCGAGATGCCTGGACGCGGGTGCCAGCGACTGTGTGGCGCGGCCCCTGGACACCGACCGGGTCCTGGAGCTTCTGCGCCTGGAGCGTCGCGAGTAGTCACGGCGCGCCAGGGAGCACGTGTCAGGTCGGGCGAGTCACGCTGGCAGGGCTCGGGGTGAGGAGCCGCTGCCAGCGGGGACCGAGGGGGCCTACTCCTCGGAGGGCGTCTCGAAGTCCACGTCGAACGAGACGCGCTGGCCGGGCTCCAGCTTGAACGTCTTCGCCCACCGCGCGCCGTTGGCGATGACGAGGAGCTGATGCGTGCCCTCGTAGGCGTCCTGCTCCTCCACGGGCGCGGCGCCGATGAGCCGGCCGTTGAGGGTGACGATGGCGTCCTTCGGCGCGCGGACGTTGATGAAGCCCTTGTTCAGGAAGAGCTGCTGCGCGTTGCGCCCGCCCGCGGTGATGGTGAACGTGCGAGCCACCTGGATGCCGAGCACGGCGTTGGTGAGCGTGAACACATGTCGGCCCGCGGGCAGCGCCACGCTGAGCGGCGTGCGACCCAGGAACCCACCCGGATAGGACACGTCCACGCGAGGATCCACGGTGAGGTCCAGGTAGCCGGTCGCAATCACCTCGGCGCCCGCGTCCACGCCACCGTCGGCGTTCGCTCCTGCGTCCTCCAGGCCGCCCATCGCGATGGACGGGGGCCCAGCGTCCTCCAGCTCCGCTTCAATCTGGGCCGGCAGGCGCTGGACGATGACGGCCGCGCCACCCAGCGCGAGCACCGTGCCCACGCCGACGACGGCGACCCACGCCCGAGAGGACTTCCGAGGCGCACCGGCCGCTGGCGGCACGGGGCTCGAAGCTGGCACCGCGCCCGCTGGAGTTGCCGGAGCTCCGGACGCACCGGCTCCGTTCGTGACGGGCGTGGGCGATGGCGTGGTGCTCGTGAGTGGCGTGGCACTCGGAGTCGAGGACGCGGTCGCGGCTCCGGCCGGAGTCGGCCCTGAACTCGCGGCGGTCGCCACAGCGGCGGCGGGAGCCACGGTGCTCGTGGCCGTGTCAGCGGTCCCCGTCGACGCCGTGGCGCTCTCGGAAGAAGCGACAGTGGCAGAGGTCCCCGTCGCCGGAATCGTCTCGACGGAAGGCAGGGTGGGGTTGGACGCCGTGGTGCTCGTGGCCTCGGTGGCGGGTGCGGCCGCCGGTGCCGGTGCCGGTGCAACCACGGCGGAGGAGCCCGTGGGCTCTCCCGCGGGTGCCGCGCTGGCCTCGGTGAGCTGCACACCGCTGGTGCCGCCGGACACGGCCGCGAGGATGGAGAGCTGGCCCTGCATCGCCGGCCACACCTTCGGAATGGCCGAGGGTGGCAGGGTGCCGGTGACGAGGAACTCCGCCACGACGGGAGGTGAGACACCGACCTTCTGGAGCACGTCCGCGATGCCCGCCTCGATGACCCGGCGCCGAGCCGCGCGAGCCTCGTTCTCCGGAGGGAAGAGCTTGGCGAGATAGTCCGCCATCGACGTGTGCGCGGGCAGCGTGCCCACCGCATCCACAATCGCTTCGCGGAAGGCGTGCGCGGACGGGTACCGGTCATACGCGCGCTTCGCCGTCGCCTTGCGCACCACCGCGTCCAGCTTCAGCGGCACGTCCTGGGACATCGTCGGCAGCGTGCGAGTGAGTGTCGCCTTGTCCGGGTCCGCGTTCTCCTTGAAGGGCATCTTCCCGGAGAGGCACTCGTGCAGCACCAGTCCGAGCAGGAACACGTCCGACTGGACATTCACGGCCTCGCGACCGCCCAGCAACTGCTCCGGGGCGCTGTATGCGCGGCGGTTCTTCACGCGCTTTCCATCGCGCTCGCGCGGCGCCACGCTGAGGGCGCCGTAGCCCGTCACCTTCGTCAGGCCGCTGAAGGAGAGCATCAGCGTCTCGGGCCGCACATCGCCGTGCACCAGCGGCGTGCCGTCGTCGTTGCCGGCCATGTGCGCGTAGTGCAGGCCCGTGGCGGCATCCGCGGCCACCAGCGCGGCGAGCGGCGGGGGAAGCCGAGGGCTCGCCTCCAGCACGCGCCGCAGGGGCTCACCGTCGGCGAACTCGGTGACGCGCGCCAGGCCACCGTCCTGGGCCGCGAGGCTGTGGACGCGGAGGATGTTCGGATGCTCGAAGACGAGCGCGCGGCCCGTCTCCCGCGTCAGCTTCGCGGTCAGCTCCGGGCTCTGGACGACCTCCTGCGGAGCCCAGATGAGGACCACGGGGCGAGGGGGCAGGCCATCCTCGAGGGCAAGCCCCAGGAAGGCTCGGGAGCCCGCCCCGGCGAGCAGGGGACCAAGTGACAGGTAGCGCACGGTGCTCATGGGGCACGCATGCTAGTGCGAGTTGCGCGCCCTCCGAAATCCGAGGAACCCGCTGCCATGCCTGCCAGGAGGCCTGCCCTACAGGCTCGGCCCCCGGTCCTGCTCGAAGGGCAGCGTGATGTGGTACCCGTAGCGGCCCCTCCGCACGAGCAACAACACGCTCCGTCCGCGCCGCGCCGTGATGAGGGCCTCCTTGAACCCGTCCGCCGACGTCACCGGCTGGTTGTTCACCCGGAGGATGATGTCCCCCGGCTCCAGCCCCACC
>NZ_JABXEM010000149.1:0-27213 GCF_013372595.1 Myxococcus sp. AM011 | reverse complement strand
CTCCAGCCGAACTCCCCGAAGCGCCCCGTGTTGGGAGGGATGAAGGGCGTCCAGTGCTCGCGCTCGACATGGAAGGCGCCGAAGCCGATGACCAGCAGGACGATGGCGACCTTCACGAAGACGATGATGTTGTTGACGCGCGCGGACTCATGGATGCCGACGACGAGCAGCGCCGTGAGCACGCCCACCAGCAACACCGCCGGGAGGTTGACGAGCGCTCCGGTGGCGTGCGGCACGAGCGAGTCTGGCGTGGTGCCGAGCGGGGCATTCGCCAGGGCCGCGGGCAGCTCCCAGCCCGCGTAGTCGCGAAGGAAGGCGGTCAGGTAACCGGACCACCCCACCGCCACGGCCGAGGACGCGAAGAGGTACTCCAGCATCAAATCCCAGCCGATGATCCACGCCACCAGCTCGCCCAGGGTGGCGTAGCCATACGTGTACGCGCTGCCGGCCACGGGAATCATCGAGGCGAACTCCGCGTAGCACAGCCCCGCGAAGAGGCAGCCCAGCCCGGCCAGGATGAACGACAGGACGATGGCGGGCCCCGCATGCTGCGCCGCCGCCGTCCCCGTCACGACGAAGATGCCCGCGCCGATGATGGCTCCGATTCCCAGCAGCGTGAGCTGGAGCCCATTGAGGGTGCGATGCAGCTCGTGCCCCTCGCCATCCTCATTCTGGAGCCTCGCGAGGCTCTTCTTCGACCAGATTCCCACGGCCGGCAGTCAACGCCGGCCCGCGTCCCTCGCGAAAGCCTGGACGACACGGATTGGCGGCAAGTGTCACCCGGCGAGCGAATCGCCGGACTCAGCCTCGGCGGTGCTCGCGGCGGTCCTCGCGCCGCTCGCGGTGGTCCTCGCGCTGCTCCTGCTTGCCCTCGCGGACCTCGCGTTCCGCCAGCCGGATGAGCTCCTGGATGAGGTCCCGCTTGCGGTGCAGCGCGCCTCCAGCCCTGCGGCCCTCCAGCTCCGCGAGCTCCCGGGCGATGACCTGCCGCGAGCGCAGCGTGGCGACCTCCGCCTTCACATCGCGACGGTCGTCCCGGGCATCCCGCCGATCATCGCGGAGATCCCTCTTGTCGCTGACGTACGCGGCCCGGCGACCCCAGGCCGCATCGTCACGGACCTCCCACTGCTCCGCGCGCACCTCGCGCTGGCTGCGCTGGGCCTCCCGCTGCGAGGACGACAACTCATTGCGGCTCTCCATCAGCTCCGCGTGGAGAAGCTGGCGCAGCCGCGCTTCCACGGCATCCATCTCGCGGACGTCACGACGCGCCCAGGACTTGTCGAAGCGTGCCAGGACGGACTTCAGCTCCGCCACGTCCATCCGGTCGTCCCGAAGCTCGCGGCGGTCCTCATTCGCCTCGTAGCGGTTCTGCGCGCGCTCCCACTGGTTGGCGCGGGACTGGGCCTGGGCGCTTCCCGCGAAGAGAAGTCCCGCGAGCACGGCGGATGAAAAAGCGTTCATGGTGGGGGGTCCTCGTGAGCGCGAAGCTCGCTGGTGTGTACAAGTCCTCCTGACGCGCCCGGAGCCACTTTATTCGAGGCCCCGGCCCCCCGGATGGCGGCAAGGTAGGACTCGCGCCGACTACTGGGCGGCGACCGTGCAGTCGCCCGTCACGTTCGGGGCGGGGGCGCCGTTCACCACGTTCCCCTCGAAGACGTTGTCGCTCGCGACCACCAGCTCCACCCCGCCGTTGCCCCGGTTGCAGACGACGACGCCTCCCGCCCCCGCCTGGTTGCCCACGAAGCGGTTGTGTCGAACGGTGACGGCGCGAGTCCCCACGTCCTCCAGGTAGATGGCCGCCGCCGGGCCCTTCGTCACGAAGTTGTCCTCGAAGAGGTTGTCTTCGATGAGGTCGTTGTTCGGCTGGAAGTAGTGCAGGGCCGCGCCGCCGCCCAGGTCGTAGATGTTCTGCGAGTTGGGCCAGGCGAGCAGGGGCCTCACCACCAGGCTGCTCCACAGGCTGCCCCGGAACGCCTCCAGCCCGTTGTTCCGGAAGGTGTTGCCGCGCACCACGGAGTCCCGGCCGTGCGTCACGCACATCGCTCCGCCGCCCGCCATGGAGGAGGTGCCGGCCTGCGCGAAGCGGTCGATGTCGGAGGTGCGGTTGCCCTCGAACACCGTGCTCTCCACGCGCGAGCCCACGGTGAACATCAGGTCCAGCGCGCCGCACTTCGCCGCGGACAGGTTGTCCCGGAACAGCGAGTTCCGAATCGTCACCGGCCCCGGGTAGTAGGCCCACAGCGCGCCGCGCGTCCAGTCACGGTCGCCGTTGTATTCGTTCTTGCGCACCTTCTCGAAAATCATGTGGTCGAAGACGGGGTGGCCATCTCCCACCGAGTTGTCTCCGTAGAAGTTCATCCCCCACCAGCCATACGGATTCGTCGAGGTGAGCACCACGGGCTTCTCCGCCGTGCCGCTCACCTGGATGCCGCCGTAGACGCGCAGCTCCACGCGGCCCTTCTGGTGGTTCATCACGCTGTCCGGCGCCCCGGCCGCGACATCGGCCTCCGTCACCTCCGGACGCCCCTTGAAGTCGAGGAGGACGCCAGGCTGCACCTTGAGGACCTGTCCCTTCGGAATCGTGACGACGCCCTGCGCATTGCCAATGACCCGGTAGGGCGAGCCCGCCGCCGTCAGAGTCCCCGACAACGTACCGGTGATGAGCGTGCCGCCATCCGTCGGCACCTCGATGGAACCCGCGTCCCGCCCGGCATCGGGTGTCCCCGCATCGGCGGGGCCGGCGTCGATGGGGTCCGGACCGCGGCCACCGTCCGTGCCGGAGTCGCCACCATCCGAGGACCCCGAGCCGCCCGCATCTCGCGGCTCCGTGGTTCCACCATCGGCCTCCTGCGTTCCACCATCGTCGCGTCCGGGCCCGCCCGCGTCTTCACGCCCCGGTGCACCCGCGTCTTCGCGTCCGGGCCCGCCCGCATCCTCACGACCGGGCTCGCCTCCGTCATCTCGACCGGGGCCGCCAGCGTCTTCGCGTCCAGGCCCGTCTCCACCGTCGTCACGCTCGGGCCCACCGCCGTCCTTGGTCGGCACGACGCCGTCCTCGTCCTGGTCCGTCGACGAGGGCTCACCGGAACAAGCAAAGACACTCAACGACAGGGACACGAACACGACGCTGACAATCAAGAAGGGGGACGAAGGTGTCTTCATGGGCGGGTTGGGAGGTAACACGAAGAGGTGTCAGCCACCATTGCATGAGGGTCCCATGCTCCACCGCCTCGACGTCGGACCGATGCCCTGCACGAAGGTGCATCTCCATCCCGCGCCGAGCACTCCCCCACCCCCACGGTCAGGCTTCCCGTCTCGCGCTCCACGCCATCCAGCGGAAGCTCCACGCCTGTCTCCCCGCACCCGCGCTCGACAACGCTTCCCACCCCGGATGACTCATCAGGTCTGGTTTCCGACGACGCGCTGACACGAGGCGCACATCGACGCCTCCGGCGCCGAGCCTCGAATCCGATAGAGTCCCGCACACAATGGAGCTCGTGCTGTCGTTTCTCGCGGGCGCGTCGCGTCCGTGTGGCCCGGACGAGTCACAAGTCCTGGCAGGGCGATTGGGGGAAGCACTGGACCGCAGCCACGAAGCGTGGCCGGGCGTCGTATTGTCTGGCGACACGTTCGCACGCCACCTGGGCGAGCGCGTTCCTCCAGAGCTGCCCCTCACGGAAGGACTGCGTGCGCTGAAGGTGGAGGACCTCTACCTCGCCCGCGCCTGTCTCGACGGAGACCGCGCCGCGCTCGAGGCCCTCCAGCGCGCGGTGCTCCTGCCCATGTCTCGCGCCGTGCGCCGGGTGGACCGCTCGGACACGTTCGTGGACGAGGTGCTCCAGCTCACCCGCCTGAAGCTGCTGGTGGGCAGCGCCCGTCAGGGCCCGCGCCTCGCCGAGTACGCCGGACGCGGCGCGCTTCGCCGCTGGACGGAGGCCATCGCGGTGGGCGTCGCCCTGTCCCTCAAGCGCGGCCCGCCTCGCGCCGTGTCCCTGGACGACGCGCCGCTCGTGTCGGAACTCCACGGCGCGGACCCGGAGCTCGCGCTCATCCAGCAACGCTATCGCCCCGCCTTCCGCGCCGCGTTCGCTGAAGCGCTGTCGCAGCTCTCGCCCAGGGACCGAAATCTCCTGAGACTGAGTCTGGGACAGGGGCTGGGTGTGGAGTCCCTGGGCACGCTCCACCAGGTCCACGCCTCCACGGTGTCTCGCTGGCTCACGCGCGCCCGCCAGTCCCTGCTGGAAGGCACTCGCGCCGGACTCTCGCGCCGACTGACGCTGAATGTCTCCCAGCTCGACAGCCTGTTGAGGGTGATGGACGCGAGCCTCGCGGTGAGCCTGTCTTCCCTGCTCGACGAAGGATGAGTGCCATGGCTCCGTCCAACGACTCGCGGTGCCTCGACGAACCCCAGCTCCTCGACCTCGCGGATGGCGTGGCCTCGCGGGAACTGCGCGCACGCGCGGAGGCCCACCTGGATGGCTGTGCTACCTGCCAGGCCCAGCTCGCGGACTTCCTCGTGGCTCGCGCGCCGTCCACCCCTTCGCCACGCCAGGAGCCTTCGCCCACGCCCTCCACCCTGGTGGAGGACACGGTCGCCGCGAAGGGGCTCCCCATGGCCGCGCTGGAGCGGGGCACGCTGCTGGGACGCTACGTGGTGCTGGAGCGAATCGGGGCCGGTGGAATGGGCGTGGTGTACGCGGCCTCTGACCCCAGCATCGACCGCCGCATCGGACTCAAGCTGGTGCACGCCGCACCAGGCGCGGTGGACTCCACCGACCGCATCCTGAGCGAGGCCCGCGCCGCCGCGCGCACCCAGCACCCCGCCGTCGTCGCCGTGCATGACGTGGGCCGGGTCGATGACCGGGTGTTCATCGCGATGGAGCTGGTGGAAGGCGGCACGCTGCGCCAGCACCTCGCCACCACGAAGCCGGATTGGAGAGGCGTGTTGCGCCTGTACGTCCAGGCGGGCCGAGGTCTCGCCGCCGCTCACGCCGCGGGCGTCATCCACCGCGACTTCAAGCCGGACAACGTCCTGGTGGACCGCGAAGGCCGCGTGAAGGTCACCGACTTCGGCCTGGCCCGCCTCGCCGCCCGCGCGGAGTCCACCGCGTCATCCCCCGGAGCATCCGAGACGCTCGCCGTCGGACCGGACGCTCCCGGCATCGTGAGCACGGCCGCCGCGGGCACGCCGGGCTACATCGCTCCCGAGGGACTGGCGGGAGGCCGCGTGGATGCGCGCTCGGACCAGTTCAGCTTCTGTGTCGCGATCTTCGAGGGGATGCACGGGGCGAAGCCCGGCGAGCGGGAGCCCCTCAACCGCGCGTCCGTCCCCCGCGCGGTGCAGACCGCCGTGCAGCGAGGCCTCGCACGGTCGCCGGAGGACCGCTTCCCCTCCATGGACGCGCTGCTCACCGCGCTGGAACGCGCGGCGTTTCCCAGGACCTCGCGCTGGCTCGGAGCGTTGGGTGCGGGCCTGGGCGTGGCGGCGGCTCTCACCCTCCTCTTCGTGGTGCGAGGTCCCCAACCTTGCGCGGACAGCCCCTCGCGACTCGTGGGGGTGTGGGACGCGGCTCGCAAGCTGGCTCTCCGCGACGCCTTCCTCGCCACGAGCGCCCCCGGCGCGGAGGCCCTGCACGCGACGCTGGTCCGCTCGTTGGATGGCTACGCCGGCCAGTGGATGGAGGCCCACCGCGAGGCCTGCGAGGCGACGCTCGTCCGCCATGAGCAATCCGGGGCGGCGATGGACCTGCGCATGCACTGCCTGGAGCGCCGCAAGCGCGAGCTGCACGCGATGGTGGACGTGCTGAACACCGCCAGCGCCAGCGAGGTGTCGAACGCGCCGCAGATGGTGCGTGGACTGGTGCCCACCTCCCGCTGCGCGGACGTGGAGGCGCTCGCCCGGCCCGTGCCACCTCCGACGCGAGGCCAGGAGCGAGAGCAGGTGCGCGCCGCCCAGGAGCTGCTCGCGGACGTGAGGGCGAGAGACCATGCCGGACGCTGGAAGGAGGCCCTGGAGCTGGCGACCACCGTGGAGAGCCAGGCCCTGGCGACGAACTACAGACCGCTGCTCGGGGAGGCGCTGCTCGCCCAGGGCCGCATCCGGCTCCATGAGCGCGACGAGAAGGAGGCCCGGCAACTGCTCCGGCGCGCCGCGCTGGCCTCCCAGGCGGGACGGGATGACGAGCATGCCATCGAGGCGATGGTGAACCTGGTCTACGTCGAGGGCGAGCTGGCGGAGCGCCCGGAGCAGGCCGACCTCTGGCGCGAGCTGGCGCAATCGCTCCTGGAGCGCATCGGTGGCGACGCTCAGCTTGAATCCAACCTCGCCTTCACCCAAGGCATGGTGCTCACCCGCCAGGGACGCCACGCGGAGGCCGTTCCGCTTCTCGAGAAGAGCCTCGTCCTGCGTGAGCGAGCCCACGGCAAGGACGCCTACGTCCTGGTCGATGCGCTCCTCGCACTCGGAACCGCACAGCGCGGCCTGGGCCGCTTCGAGGAAGCCCTGGCCACCCAGCGGCGCACCCGGAACTTGCTGGTGATGCACGTGGGACACGAGCACTCCTTCGTGGCCATGACGCTCAACAACATCGCCTCCACGTTCGTCAAGATGGGCCGCTTCGACGAGGCGCTCGCGACCTTCGAGGAGAGCATCCAGCTCTTCGAGCGCATCCATGGCGCGGGCCAGCCGGCCAGCTATCTCATGAACCTGAATGCGAACATCGGCGCGGTGCATCGCGCGCGCGGCCACTTCGAGCAGGCGCGCGTGGCTCTTGAGCGCGCGTGGGCACTGGCCCAGGGCAGCCGCCCACCCGGGCACCCGGACCGGGCCTTCATCTCGGGACACCTCGCCGTGACGCTCGCGGACCTCGGTCGCGTGGACGAGGCGCTCGCGCGCGTGGAGGCCGTGCGCGGGGAGCTGGATGCGGCGCGGTCCGATGGACGTCGCAGCCGACGCCACGCGGAGCTGTCCACGCTCGTCGCGGAGATCCTCCTGCGGGTCCGCCGCTTCGAGCCCGCCGCCAACGAGGCACGCAAGGCGGTGGCGCTGCTGCGCGAGCTGGGCGCCCAGGACGAGCTGTCCACCCCTCTGTGCAGATGGGCCCAGGCGCTGCTCGGCGCGGCCCGACTCCCGGAGGCCGAGCGCACGGCCCGCGAGGGACTGAAGCTGCGCGAACAAGCGGCGACAGCGGACGCGGAAGAAGTCGCGGAGGCCCGCTCCCTGCTGGGCCAGGTGCTGTTGGCGCGCGGAGACCTCGCGGGTGCCCGCACGCTCCTGGAGCAGGCCCTGGAGGGCTGGGAGAAGGAAGGCGCCAGTGCCTTCACGCTCGCCTCGACGCGCTTCGCGCTCGCCCGCTCGCTCAGGCTTTCGAGCGTCGAGCCCGAGCGGGCGCGAGCCCTGGCGCTCTCCGCGAGGGACGCCGTGGCCCAGAGCCCGCCGCCCAGGAGCCTCCCCTTGGAGGAACTGGACGCCTTCCTTTCAGAGGGTCGCGTAGACTCCGCGGCACGATGAACCGTGAAGAAGCGAACCAGGCCCTGGAGCTCATCCGCCGGGTCGTGACACAGGCGCGTGACGACTCGGCGCTCCAGAACTGGGGCGTCATCTGGATGCTCCACGCCTTCACCAACGCCGCGGGGTTCACCACCACGCAGTGGCTCTGGAATCGTGGGGACCGGACGCCCGGCGCCTACGCCGTCCTCTGGTGCGTCGTGCTCGCGTTCAACATCTCCACCATCTTCATCCTCAAGCGCGGCCAGACGGCGGGCGCACGCTCCTTCGTCGAGCGGCAGATCTGGGCCATCTGGACCACGTTCATGGGCGGCATGGGGCTGGTGGCTCTCATCAACTGGCTGCTGGGCCTGGACCGGCTGTTCATGCCGGCGGTGGCCTGTGTGTTGTTCGCCACCGCCTTCTCGATGATGGGCGCGCTGATGGGGCGCGTGTGGTTCACGGTGGCCGCCTTCTTCGCGGTCGTCTCGCTGGTGATGACGCGCTTGCCGGAGCACGGCTTCAGCCTGCTGGCGGCCCTCTGGTTCGCGGTGCAGTTCGGCGGCGGGCTCGCGCTCCACCGCGCCCGCTTGAGAAGGCTCGCGGCCCGGACGCCCGAGGCTCGGCTGGTATGATGAAGCCGGAGTCGCTCGCCGCGCTGGTGGCCCTCGCGACCGAGCCCTGGGGGCTGGACGAGTCGGAGCTTCACTCGCGCCTCACGGTGGCCGGTGTGACGGACCCCGCGTCGGCGCTGCGTGCGATTGCCGTGGCGGGCCTGGCTCGTGAGGAGCGCCGCCGCTGGGTGCCCACACCGCTGGGGCACGAGGCCCTGCGAGAGGCCCACCTGCTGCTCGCGAGCAGCCAGGACCCGAGCCCCTCTCCTCCTGGCATGGAGGAGTGCCCGTCCGTGCCCTGGCTCACCCAGGTACAGACGCACTGGGTGGAGGCCGTGTCGCTCAACTACGCGGTGGACGCGGAGCGCCTGGCGCGACTGCTGCCAGCGCCGCTGGTTCCGGAGATTCATCGGGGCACCGCGTGGGTGCAGGTGTTGATGTCGTCCCTGCGCGACATGCGCCCCCAGGGCGTGTCTCCGCTGCTGGGTGTGTGCTTCTACCAGGTGAGCTATCGGGCGTCGGTGCGCTACCGCAACGCGCGCGGTGAGTGGCGTCGTGGCGGCTACTTCGTGCGCAGCGAGACGAACGACCCGGTGATGCGCCGCGTGGGCAATACGCTGGACGAGTTCCGCTTCCACGAGTTCGGCGAGGCGCACATGGTGATGGCTCGCGAGGGAGAGTTGCTCACCCTCGCGGCGGACCCGGACGCGGGGTTTCCCGGAGGACGCCTCGTCGGCGTGTTCGACACCCGGCCCCAGACGCGTCCCCCGCCGGGCAGCGTGTGGACGGGGCTGGAGGACCTGCATGAGCCGCTGGTGGAGTGCTACGACGCGTTCGGCGTCTCGGGCGACTTCGTCTATGTGCTCACCATCGACCGCGAGCCGTGGAACGCCCGCTTCTGCACCCCGGTGGAGCTGTACTGCGAATACTTCGAGGAGGGGCCGCTCGCCCCGGGCTCCCGGCTGGACTCGGTGCTCCACCTCACGGAGTGCGCCTACCGCTGGCGCCCTCTTCGCAAGGAGCGACATACCCTGGAACCATGAGCAGCCCCGCGGAGTCCAACGCGCGATGAAGACCCCCCTCGCACTCGTCGCCTGCCTCCTTGGCGCCTTTCTGTCCTTGAGCGCCCACGCGGAGGACCGCGTCGCCACCGCCCGCGCGTCGCGGATGAAGGACGTCACGGCGCTCTTCGCCACCGCTGGGACACCCTGGCCCACGGACCAGCTCTATGTCCGGGCCTTCAAGCACGAGCAGGAGCTGGAGGTCTGGGCGGGCCCCAAGGACGGGCCGCTGGTGAAGGTGAAGACGTACCCCTTCTGTGCCGCCTCGGGAGAGCTGGGGCCCAAGCGTCGCGAGGGCGACCTCCAGGTCCCCGAGGGTTTCTACACGCTCGACCTCTTCAACCCGGTGAGCAACTTCCACCTCTCCGTGCGGGTCAGCTATCCCAACGCGGCGGACAAGCACCACCAGAAGCCGGGCGTCCGGCTGGGCGGCAACATCTTCGTCCACGGCAACTGCGTGAGCATCGGCTGCATCGCCATCGAGGACAGGCCCATCGAGGAGCTGTACCTCATGGCGCTGGACACGCGCGCCCGGACGAAGCGGGACGCGCCCATCCACATCTTCCCGCGCAGGCTCGACGCGGCGGGGATGGCGGCGATGGAGAAGCAGGCCGGCACGGACGCGGAGCTGCTCACCTTCTGGAAGAGCCTCCAGCCCGCGTACGCCTTGTTCGAGGAGGGCCGCCAGGTGCCTCGCACCTCGGTCGTCGCGAAGACAGGCGCCTACGTCGTGACACCGGCGACGAAGGCCCCTCGCGCGGGACGATGACCGCGCGAAGGGCGCGACACGTCACAGCGGGTACAGGAACGCCGCCGCCGTCTGGTCCTGGGCGCTCAACACCAGGTCTCCCGCCCGCCGGCCGCACGCGTAGTTGGCCATCACCGAGTTGGTATCCGCGGTGTCCGTCAGCAGGCACGCGCCCGTGGTCTTCGGGCAGAGCCCGATGAGAACCGGCTCATGCACGAAGCCCAGCACATGTCCCAGCTCGTGCCGGAGGAGGCCCCGGAGGGTGAGTGGAGCGATGGTCCCGAACGCGGTGTTGTCGATGAGCAGGTTGCGCGAGGCGCGGGACGCATTCGGGAGGAACGCGCGAGCCAGATAGCTGCCGCTCGAGTTGACCGGACGGATGTCGAAGACGACGCCCGTCTGGGAGGCACTGCAGGCCCCGTCGAACGAGCTCTCATGGATGACGTTCACGCCCGCGATGGCTTCCCAGTCCGCCGCCGCGCCGTTCATCGCCGCGACGACGGCGGCATGGCGTGAACCGAACGCCGTGCTGACGCAGTATCGCAGGTCGCGCACCTCGGTCGAATTCCACATGACGAGGACCCCGTTGGGGCACCCCACGGCCAGCGCATCCTCGCGAGTCCCCAGTCCGTCCTGTCGCACGTAGCGGTCGTGATACGCGCGCAGCGCCGCGTCGCCCTCGAAAGCCAAATCTGGCGGCACGACATGGACGTTCGAGTCGGGCTCCTTGTACGCCCGCGCCTTGAACTCCTCGAAGGACGCATCAGGAGTGCTCGACGGAGCACCTCCCGACTCCAGTTCGACGCTGCCGCACGCCGAGAGCACGACGGACACTCCGAAACACAACCCCACGAAACAGACATTTCGCATGACTCCCCCTCTGGTGGCTCCCCAAGCCGCCCAACCTGAAATAATAGCAAATCAGGAAGAAGGGATGGGAGCCGGGGGCCGAACTTCAATCAGGCGTGGGGTGCTCCACGTCCGGCGTGGGGCCGGGGGCGCGGGCGACTGGAGCCACGGGCGGCTCCGTCTTCAGGACGTTCACCAGGGCCATCATCTGCGCCACCAGCGTGGTCAGCCCCTGCCCGTCCTGCACGCCCCCGGTGCCGCCGATGGACACCGAGCGCAGCTCGCGAGGCTGCGGCAGCTTCTCGGCGATTGCGGGCAGCAGCTCCACGAGCCGCGCCTGCACGTTGGACGCGCTCAGACCGTTGAGGATCTGCTGGCGCAACTCCAGGTGCTCCAGCTCGGCGCGGGCCTGACGGTTGGCCGCGGCGCGCTCCACGTCGCGAGCGTCCGTGTTCGCCAACGCGGTGCGCTTGAGCTTCGCCGCCTCCACCTCCTGCCGCAGCCGCGCCAGCTCCGCCTCACCGGCCAGCCGGGCCTTCTCCAGCTCCGCGGACTGGAGCACCGTCTGCTGCCGCTCCGTGGCCAGCCTGCGCTCGTCCTCCTCCTCGCGCTGCTGTCGCCGCAGTCGCTCGGACTGCTCGCGGTCATACGCCTGCGCGTCCTTGCTCGCCCTCAGCGCGGACAGCTCGCCATCGCTCTCCAGCCGCATGCGCTCGCGGGTCTGCTCCACCTCCAGCTCGCGCTGGGCCAGCGACTCCTCCTTCCCCAGCGAGGCCAGCCGGGCGATGCGCTCCTGCTCGGCGCGGAACGGCGTCTGGAGGCTCTCCCACAGGCGCGCGGAGCTGACCACCGCCTCCTTGATCTGCACCGTGACGATGCGCAACCCCAGGCCCTTGTCGGTGCCTCCGCCGCCCTCCGCCACGTGCCGCAGCCGGGCGGTGAGTTCCTCGATGATGGGCTGCTTGTCGGACAGCACCGTGTCGATGGTCATGGTGGCCACCTTGTCCTTGATGGCCGCCTCCGCCTGCTCGCGAAGCTGCACGTTCACCACGCGCATCGGGTCCTCCACGTCAGTGAAGTCCAGCTTGCGGTAGGCCGTGCCGAAGTCCTCGATGATCCACTGCACGTAGCCCTGCACCAGCAGGCCCTGCAGCTCGCGGCAGATGCAGTGCGCGTTGATGAGGATGGTCTGCATCGCCCCCGGCACCACCAGGAACGAGTCCTTCGCCGGGTCATAACCGAACGACACCCCCAGCCCGAGCGTCAGCGGCTGCGCGTGTCCGCGGCGCGTGTGCACCACGTACGCATTGGGCGGAACGACGACGGTCTTCCAGCGCCAGAAGCCGGTGATGCGCACGTCCACGGCGTTTCCCGGAGGCGCACCACCACCGCCTCCGCCTCCTCTGCCCTGGAGCGGCCCCGCGCGGGCCGCGCGCGCCGCCTGCACCGTGGGTGGCGCCACCATCTGCTTGCGGGCCCGCAGGTCCACCTCCAGGCGCTGCTGTTGCTCCTGCACCTGGTCGAGATACGTGTTCTTCACCGGATCCTGGGACGACATGGACGCTCCCCCTGAAAGGAGGCCCATCCAAGCACACGTCAGGAGCCCCGAGGAGGCCGGGCCCTCTACTTGCCCTTGACGAGCACGATCTCCACGCGGCGGTTCAGCTCGCGCCCGCGCGGAATCAGGTTGGGGGCCTTGGGACGGGTGTCTCCCAGCCCGGAGGCGTCGATGCGCGACGGGTTCAGCCCCGCCTTCACCAGCAGGTCCGCGACGGCCTTCGCGCGCGCCTCGGAGAGCGCCTGTCGCGCCGGCGCCGGCGCCTCGCGGTTGTCGGTGTGACCTTCCAGGCGCAGGCGCAGCGTCTCGTCCCGCACCATCATGTCCACCAGCAGGGCCAGGTCCGAGGTGGAGGCCTTGCGCGGCGCGGCCTGCTTCTCCTCGAAGCCCGGAGGCGTGGGCAGCTCCACGCGCTCGTCCTTCACCTGCGCCTGCTGGTCCTTCTTCGCCGGCACGGGCGCAAGGACGAAGGCCACCGTGGCCTCGCGCTCGCGGCTCACCTTCACCTGACGCGTCTGGGCCAGAAACCCATTGGAGAGCACGTCCACCGTGTACTCACCCGGAGGCAGCATCACCGCCGCAGGCTTGCGCGCGGCCTTGTCCAGGAGCACCTGCTGCGGCGCGCCCCGGCCGCCTCGCACGTACGCCGTGGCGGCCACGGGCTTCTTCCCCGCGAGCACCTTCAACAGCAGCCGTCCCGGAGCCACCGGGCCCTGGTCGGGGGGCTTCGTGGGCGGCGGCACCTGCGTCACCGTGACAGGCGGAGCCGTGACGGGAGGCGGCACCTGCGCCACCGCGACGGGAGCGGGGCCCGCGTCCTGGCCCTCCGCCAACGTGGCGTCCGCGAGCGGCGCGGTCATCTCCGCCGAGACATCGTGAGACAGCTTCAGCTTGAGCCGGGGGTCGGGCGCGTTGGGGTTGATGCTGGGCACCACCTTCACCCGCATCCGCAGCCCCTTCTGCGCCTGGAACGTGACGGAGGCCGTCATCTTCCAGAGGAAGCCGCTCTCCTCGCTGAACAGGCTCCACGAGTCGCTGTTCGTATAGGTGACGCGCGACACCAGCGTGTAGGAGCCCTCCTCCACCTTCAGCGCCGCGAGGCGATGGATGCCCGGGCCGGAGATGACGTCCAACCCCGGCACCGCCAGGGGCTGACCGTTGAGGATGAAGTCCACCTCCAGCAGCTTGTAGGGCCGCGCGGTGCCCTCTCCTGGCAGGCCCTCGTAGGTGATGACGACCTCTGGGGGAGGCGTCTTGACCAGGGCCTGGAGCTGGCGGTCCAGGTCCTCGCGGGCCCGCTGCTCGACGGTGGAGGGTTCAGCCGCCCGCGCCGTGGCGCCGACGAGGGCCAGGATGCAGAGCCACAGTGCTTGTACGGAGGAAGAAGCCACGGGGGTTCACAGCATCGCACAACCTGGGCCCGTCGCGAGTTGTCAGCCGGGCGAGCTGACCACCATCCGACCGTCGCCCCCCCTCCCCTCACCCCATGTCCCGGCGCTACAGGGCCCTTGCGTGTGGCCCCGCCACGTTTTTGGCTCCCATCCCGCCGCCAAGGGCGCTAGTCCTGGGCGCCGAAGACTCCCCCGAAGAGGCCGCGCGCGATGAACGACTTCCAGTTCCAGGAAATGCTTCCGCTGGGCAAGGACGAGACGCCCTACCGGCTGCTCACGAAGGACCACGTCTCCACCTTCGAGGCCGGCGGACGCACCTTCCTCCAGGTGGCCCCCGAGGCGCTCACCCTGCTCACCCGGGAGGCCATGCGGGACATCGCGCACCTCCTGCGCCCCGGCCATCTGGGGCAGCTCGCGGCCATCCTCAAGGACCCGGAGGCCTCCGCGAATGACCGCTTCGTCGCGATGGAGCTCCTGAAGAACGCCAACATCGCCGCCGGTGGCGTGCTGCCGTCCTGCCAGGACACGGGCACCGCCATCATCATGGGCAAGAAGGGCCAGCACGTCCTCACCGACGGCCACGACGAGGAGGCCCTGTCCCGCGGCGTCTTCGACACCTACCGCACGTCCAACCTGCGCTACTCGCAGATGGCGGCGCTGGACATGTACAAGGAGGCCAACACCGGCAACAACCTGCCCGCGCAAATCGAGCTCTACGCGACGGGCGGTGACGCCTACAAGTTCCTGTTCATGGCCAAGGGCGGCGGGTCGGCCAACAAGAGCTATCTGTTCCAGGAGACCAAGGCGCTGCTCAATCCAACGAGCCTGATGGCCTTCCTCGACGCGAAGATTCGCGCGCTGGGCACCGCGGCGTGTCCGCCGTACCACCTGGCCATCGTCGTGGGCGGCACGTCGGCGGAGTTCGCGCTGAAGACGGCCAAGTACGCCTCCGCGCGCTACCTGGACACGCTGCCCACCGAGGGCAACGCGCTGGGCCGGGGCTTCCGCGACGTGGCGCTGGAGCAGGAGGTGCTGAAGCTCACGCAGCGCATGGGCATCGGCGCGCAGTTCGGCGGCAAGTACTTCTGCCACGACGTGCGAGTCATCCGGCTGCCGCGCCACGGCGCCTCGTGCCCGGTGGCCATCGCCGTGTCGTGCTCCGCGGACCGGCAGGTGCTCGGAAAAATCACCCGCGACGGCGTCTTCCTGGAGCAGTTGGAGGCGGACCCGGCGAAGTACCTGCCGGAGCCGACGGAGGCGGACCTGGCCGGCGAGGTGGTGAAGCTGGACCTCAACCGCCCCATGAGCGAGCTGCGCGCGGAGCTGTCGCGCTACCCCATCAAGACGCGCGTGTCGCTCACCGGGCCCATGGTGGTGGCGCGCGACATCGCCCACGCCAAGCTCAAGGAGCGGCTCGACAGGGGCGAGGGCATGCCGCAGTACCTGAAGGACCGCATGGTCTATTACGCGGGCCCCGCGAAGACGCCGGAGGGTTATGCCTCTGGCTCATTCGGTCCGACGACGGCCGGTCGCATGGACGCGTACGTGGACCAGTTCCAGGCGGAGGGCGGCAGCTTCGTGATGCTGGCCAAGGGCAACCGCTCCCAGGCCGTCACCGACGCGTGCAAGAAGCACGGCGGCTTCTACCTGGGCTCCATCGGCGGCCCGGCGGCGCGTCTGGCCAAGGACTGCATCACCAAGGTGGAGGTGCTCGAGTACGAGGAGCTGGGCATGGAGGCGGTGTGGAAGATTGAGGTGGTCGACTTCCCGGCCTTCATCGTGGTGGATGACAAGGGCAACGACTTCTTCGCCCACCTCAACAAGCCCTCCGCGAAGAAGGGCTGAGCGCGCGCCATGCCAGCCGAGGTGCTGACCTACCAGGAGCGGTTCCGCGAGGACTTCGCGCGGCTCAATCGCGAGTGGATCGAGACGCACTTCCGGCTGGAGCCGGAGGACCTGGCCTCCTTCGCGGACCCGCACGGCACCTTCGTCGCGCCCGGCGGCGAGGTGCTGTTCGCCCTCGTCGACGGCCAGGTGCTGGGCACGTGCGCGCTGCGCCGCGAGGACCCGGACACGTTCGAGCTGTGCAAGATGGCCGTGTCTCCCCAGGCGCGGGGACACGGGCTGGGCGACGTGCTGATGGAGGCGGTGCTGCGCGTCGCTCGCGAGAAGGGCGCCCGGCGCGTGTACCTGGTGTCGAACACGAAGCTTGCGCCCGCGCTCGGGCTGTACCGAAAGCACGGCTTCGTGACGACGCGCCTGGGAGACGAGGTGTCGCGCGAGGCGGGCTACGAGCGCGCGGACATCGAGATGGAGTGGCGCGCCTGACGCGTGTCAGACGGAGGGCGGCGCCTCTGACGCGGGCACCGGGACGGCGGACTTCTTCTTCGGGATGAGGTTGCGCCGGGGGCCCTTGAGGGCCACGCCCAGGAGCATGCTCGCGGGGAGCATCATCCCCAGTCCTTGCGTGAGGTTGTCGGGAGGATGAACGACGGCCCCCAGCACCAGCGCGGCGAACAGCAGACCACAGACCAACCGAAGCAACAGAGAGTTCACGCGAGGGACCTCGGTGACGGGATGGCCCAGCGTAAACATCCGCCGGGCCCTGTCCAGCCAGCCTCACGAGGCCCTTCAGGGAGGGGCCAAGCAAGCGCCCCACCCTGTCCCACCGTCCACGTCGGACGGTGGGAGCGTCAGGGAACTACCAGATCTTCACGCGCTTCTCGGGGGCGAGCCAGCCGGCGTCGCCCTCCTTGACGCCGAACGCCTCGTAGAACTCCGCCATGTTCCGCACCACGCCGTTGACGCGGTACTGCGGCGGCGAGTGGGTGTCGGTGAGCAGCATCTGCCGCATGGCGTCGTCGCGGTACAGGCCGCGCCAGACCTGCGCCCAGCCGAGGAAGAAGCGCTGCGGGCCGGTGAAGCCGGCGATGGACGGCGCCGTCTTGCCTCCGAGCGACTGGACGTAGGCCTTGTAGGCCACCGCGAGGCCGCTGACGTCGCCGATGTTCTCACCCAGGGTCAGCTCGCCGTTGACCTTCATGGACTCCAGCGGGCTGAAGCCGGCGTACTGCTCCACCAGCACGGCGGTGCGCTGCTTGAAGCCCGCCTGGTCCTCCGGGGTCCACCAGTTGCGCAGGTTGCCGTCGCCGTCCGAGCGGCTGCCCTGGTCGTCGAAGCCGTGGCTGATTTCGTGACCAATCACCGCGCCGATGGCGCCGTAGTTCGTCGCGTCGTCCGCGTCCGGGTTGAAGAACGGCGGCTGGAGGATGGCGGCCGGGAAGACAATCTCGTTCATCGTGGAGCTGTAGTAGGCATTCACCATCTGCGGCGGCATGCCCCACTCCTCGCGGTCGATCGGCTTGCCCAGCTTGTCCACCATCCGCTGGAAGTCGAACGCGTCACCGCGACGCACGTTGCCCAACAGGTCGCCCGCGACAATCTCCAGGCGCGAGTAGTCCCGCCACTTGTCCGGGTAGCCAATCTTGACGTTGAACTTCGACAGCTTCGCCTGGGCCTGCGCCTTCGTCTCGGCGCTCATCCAGTCCAGCCCGTCGATGCCCTGACGGAACGCCTCACGCAGGTTGTTGACCAGCTCCACCATGCGCTGCTTGGACGCGGGGCTGAAGTGGCGCTCCACGTAGAGCTGCCCCACGGCCTCGCTCAGCGAGTCCTCCACCGCGCCCACGCCACGCTTCCAGCGCGGACGGTTCTCCTGAAGGCCCTGCAGCGTCTTGCCGTAGAAGTCGAACGAGGCCTGCTCGAAGGCGCTCGACAGCATGGGCGCGCGGCCGGACAGCACCTTGAACGTCAGGTACTGCTTGAGCACGGGCAGCGGCGTCGTCTTCAACAGCCCCGCCACGGCCTCGAAGTACGCCGGCTGACGGACGATGACGCCGGGCGTCGCCTGGGCGCCCGCCGCCTTGAGGAAGCGCGTCCACGAGAAGCCGGGGGTGAGCGCCTCGACCTCCTTGACGCTCTTGAGGTTGTAGGTGGCCTCGCGGTCCCGGTTCTTCACCCGGTCCCAGCTCTTGTCGGCCAGCGTCGTCTCCAGCGCGAGGATGGCCTCGGCCGCCTTCTTCGCGTCCTTCTCCCCCGCGAGGGTGAAGAGCTTCTCGATGTACGCCACGTAGGCGGCGCGAATCTCGATGAAGCGCGGCTCCTGCTTGGAATAGTAGTCCCGGTCCGGCAGGCCCAGGCCGCTCTGGCTGACGTACGCGATGTAGCGCGTGGCCTGCTTCTGGTCCTGGCCCACGAAGAACGTGAAGGGCGTCTGGAGGCCGCTGCGCTGGAGCTCCACGAACAGCTCCGGCAGTTGGGCCTTGTCCTTCAGCCCCTTCACCCGCGCCAGCTCCTGGGCGATCGGCTTCATGCCGAGCGACTCGATGCGCTCGGTGTCCATGAAGCTGTTGTACAGGTCGCCCACCTTCTGCGCGGTGGAGCCCGGCGCGCGCTCCTTCGCGGAGGCGGACTCCTCGATGATGGCGCGCAGGGCCAGCTCGGACTTGTCCGCCAGCTCGATGAACGAGCCATAGCGGGCGCGGTCCGCGGGGATGGGCGTGTTCTTCAGCCACGTCCCGTTGACGAACCGGTAGAAGTCGTCCTGGGGACGGATGGTGCGGTCCAGGTTCTTCAGCTCGACGCCGAGCGCGCGCACGGTCTCCTCCGACACGGCCTCCGCGACGGGCGTCGTCGAGGATGCGGACGCGGCGGGAGGCGCGGGCGCCTCGGTGGGCGCGGGCCGCGGCGCGCTGGCGCAGCCGGTCAACAACAGGGTTCCGAGGGCGCTGGTCGCCCACGCGCGGTGGGCAATGGACTTCTTGGGGCTCATGAGGTTCCGAGAGGAAAAAGGGACGGGGGATGCTGCCGGACCCGAATGGTCGTCGTCCATCCGGGCAGGCAGGAAAAACACCCGCGCGCGCGCCCTATTCCTCAGGTGAGGCCCCAAGCCTCCCTGCAATCCCGTGGAAACAGCCGTTTCCGGCCCCGCCCCCGTCCAGGAGGCGAGGCCGCGAGCGCCCACCAGCGGCTCAGCGCTGGCCCATGACGGGCGCGGGGACAGGAGCGGCCGGCGCCGGCACCGTAGGCGCGGCGGGCGTGGGCGTGGGCGTCACCGTGACGTCCTGCGACAACGCCTCCAGGTCATGGAAGCCCTTCGTCGACACGTCGCCGCCTCGGAACAGGGCCCAGCCCTGGAGGTTGCGCTGGTACGTCCGTGTCATGTGCCAGAGCTGGATGCCGCTGTTGGCGACAAAGAGGTACAGGGCGCGCTTGGGGTTCCAGGGGTTGGGCAGGGCCAGGGCGATGCCGTCATCCGGGCGGCCATACGTCTTGCCCTGCCAGCGGAAGAAGCGACGGCCCAGCTCCACGGGGAGCTTCTTCTCGGCGGCCAGCCGGGCGAGCAGCGCGTTGTCCTCCGCCCCGCCGAAGACGACCAGGTCGCGCTCCGCGAGCTGCGCGTCCGTCACCTCGAAGTCAGGAGACACCGGGACGAGCCGCTCGGTGAAGACATCCGCCAGCGCCTCGCGGTAGCCGAGCACCAGCGTGCGCATGGACTCCGTCTGCCGGGCGGTGCCATGCACCATGAGCAGCTTCTCCCAGGCATCCGTCTGGTTGGCCAGGACCTGGTAGCGCTCACGCGGCACCGGCACGTCGTTGCCCGCGTTGAAGACGACGCGCATGGGCGCCTCCGTGGTGCGCAGGACGAACGTCTCGTTCGCCGTGCCCTTCACCTCCACGCGCTCCAGTGTGGAGCCCTTCGCCGTGTGCACCTCCACCAACGTGACGAAGTGCCAGGGCTTCGGGCCGGGCTGCTCCACCTTGAGCGTCACCTCGTACCCGTCCTTCACCTGCGCGGCGGTGGCGCGGAAGCGCGGCTGCGGCAGGCCCGTGCGCTCCAGCCACTGGCCGACGAAGGGGCCCACGTCCTTGCCCACCGCCTCCTGCGCGGCGCGCTTGAAGTCCGCCGTGGAGATGTCCTTGTTCGCGTAGCGCGTGTGGACGGCGTTCATCACCTTGGAGAAGTCCGCGTTGCCCAGGAGCAGCCGGAGCTGGTGCAGCGCGAAGGTGCCCTTGATGCGCGGCACCAGGTAGGTGCCATAGCGGCCGTACTCCGTCTTGACGGAGGCAGGCAGCACGTCCGCCTCGCGCGAGGTGGTGAAGAGGTAGCGGTCATTGAGGTCCGCGAGCGCGTCCCGCTGCGCATCGAAGGCCTTCTCCGGCTTGTCCTCGTGCGCCGACACGTCGCGCAAGAGCTTCCAGTACGCGGACGTGCCGCTGATGAGCCAGTTCTCTCCATCCGACGCGGGGAACAGCGTGTTGGCCCACAGGAGCGACTTGTCGAAGCCGACCGTGTCCTTCACCCGCGAGAAGTCCCGCTTCGTCGTCTGGGGCTCCTCCGGCGCCTTCCACGTCTTGCGCGCCTCCTTCAGCTTGGCGGCGACGTAGATGGGGCTGAACGTCGTGTAGCCCAGCGACAGGTGCGGCGTGGCGCCGGGCAGGTCCGGCATGAAGCGGCTGCCAATCATCTTCTCGCGCAGCGTCGTCTTGCCGTAGTGGGCCAGGAACATCAGCTTCTCGGCCATCTCCGACGTGGTCACCTTGCCGTCGCAGGCGTGCGGCCGGTTGATGGGGCTGGAGGCCAGCATCCGCGTGGCGGAGTCCAGGTCGAAGCCCTGCTTGCCCAGCTTCGAGTAGTACTCCCAGAAGGCGATGTCGCGGTTCCAGGTGTTGAAGGCCAGGTCCGCCGGGGCGTTGTCCGGGTTGGAGACGGACTCCTTGCGGACCTCCAAGTCACGGTTGTTGTTGTTCGCCCAGATGAAGTCCTTGAGGTTGCCCGGCGTGTCGGAGGCGTTGCCCTTGCTGCCGGTGCGCCACAGCCGCGTCTTCTTCGTGCCGAGCAGCAGACACGCGCCCTCGTCCGTCTTCGTGTCCGCGAGCGTCCAGTCGTTGGTGTACAGGCCGTTGTTGTTGTCCTTCATGATGCGGGCGACGTCATCGATGGAGGACGCGTATTGCGCCGCCTTGCGGATGCGGTTGCTCTGCGGCGAGCCATTCATATCGAAGGGCGTCTGCCCCACCGTCGTCTCGCCGATGACGATGCCCGCGGAGTTGATGAACCAGTCCGCGCCGCTGTGGATGCCGCCCGGGAAGGTCTGCATCACGAAGCGGTGGCCCCGGGTGGGCTGCACGTCCAGCACCACGTCCCAGTGGACGCCCGTGTAGCCGTTCCACATGAAAATCTGGCCGATGATGGCGCGGCCGTCCTTCGTCGCGGACTTGGTGGCGACGAAGGAGGAGCAGTGGTCGCCCTTGCCTCCGCGCTCGGCCTCTTCGTCGGCCTTGAGGAAGGTGCGGCCGGACAGCGAGGTGGAGGTGGCGCGGTTGGCCTCCTCGAGCTGGCCCGCGTCCACGGCGGTGTTGAGCGTGACGATGTCCAGCACGTCCAGCTCGCGGTCCTTGAACTTCGCGCCGGCCTTGTTCGCGCCTTCGGCGATGCCCTTCATCTCCTCCAGGTACTCGGCGTCGAACTTGCGCAGGAAGAGCGAGTCCGCGAGCAGCCGCTGGTGGCTCCACCCCTTGGCCGCGTCCGACTTGTCCTTCTGGATGCCGAGCTTCTCGATGTAGCGGACAATCTCCTGCGAGGTCAGCTCGCCGAACTGGACGCCGCGCTCGTAGGGCTCGCCCTCGATGTGGACGTAGATCCAGCCGCCGTCGTCGTAACGGAAACCCTTGCCGGCCCAGCGCACCGACTCCAGGGGGACATAGGCGGTGATATCCTCCACGGGCTCCAGGCGGACGTCGTCGTACCAGACGGAGCCCGTCGCCTTGCCGTTGCGGCCCAGGTGGAGCTGCACGCGGTCCGTGGACTGCGTGGCGAAGAAGAGGACGGAGGCGCGGGTGCCGGCCTCACCGCCCGGGGCCGTCGCGCAGTTGGTGAAGGGGAAGCTCTTCATCGAGAAGCAGGCACCGTGGGCCGTGGGATAGCGGGCCTCCGGGTCCACCTGGACGCCCTTGGTGCGCACCCAGGCGCTGAGCCGGTAGAGCTGGCCCACCTGGAGCTTGAGGCTCTCGGACTCGACGGTGGTCTCCCCACCGCCCTGCGGGCTCTCGATGAGCATGCCGCGCGAGCCCTCCACCTTGCCCTCCGCGCTGGAGGCAACCTTGCCGGGGCCTTGCGAGCGCCAGAACGCGGGCACCGAGGAGGAACCTCCGGCCACCTCGAAGTTTCCGTTCGGCACCGCCGAGGAGTTGACGGGAGTGGCGGCCACGGCGGGCGCGGCCTGGAGCAGGCTCGCGGACAACAGCAGCGCGCCGAGGAGCTTCGACGTCTGGGGGCGGTCGGTCATGTCGTTCCCTTCCCGAGCAGGGCGGGGCATCAGCTCGGGGGCAATCCGGGCGCATGACACTGCCGCGCCTGTCGAGCGTCAACCCTTCAAACCCGCGAAGGCACCATGACGCGAGGCGACTTCCGTGGTCGCCCCGACACTCCGTGCGCCCCCTCCCCTGTCAGCGCAGCAACCGACCCGACGCCTGGAGCACTCCGCGCGCGGCCCGGCGCACCGCATCCACGCGCCGCGACTCCACCCACGGCGGGTCCACGGGCGCATCCCAGTCGAACACGCGCAGCCGGGACAGGAAGCCCTGCTTCACGCAGCCCTCCAGGCTGAACACATGCAGGTCGTGCGTCCACCGCACCGCGAGCCGCAAGTCACGCGACAGCTCCGTCCAGTCCAGTGGCGGCGACGCGAGGATGCCCGGCAGCTCCACACCGCCGCCCGTGCTGCCCACCGCGAGCGAGCCTGTTCCCGGCGCATAGCTCCACAGGAGCGCGGCCCCTCGGGGGCGCACGAAGCTGGTGTAGAGCATCAGCACCTCGCGGTCCGCGGGCACGTCCACCACGCCCGCCACGCGCCGCAGCACCGAGGAGCGAGCCTGTCGCTCGTCCACGATGAAGGGGAACTGGTACGCGTCCACGCGGTATCCATCCGCGCGGATGCGCTCCACCAGCGCGTGGTAGCCCGCTCGCGCCTCACGGGTGCGCCCTCCGCGAAGGACGAGCCGCGACAACATCCCGGGAAGGCTCCGCAGCGGCGCCTCCGCCCACCTGCGCAGTTCGTGGATGTCGGGCTCGATGTCCAACCCCACGCCCGCCCACTGGAGCTTCTCGTCGGCCGTCCACGTCATGAAGGCTTCGTAGCGCGCACGCGCTTGCAGGACGTTGCCCGCGTGGAACCAGTAGCCCTGCTCGACAGGGAGCAGGAGCCACGCGGTGACGGGGATGCCAGCACGGTTGAGGAGGCGCACGACTTCGGCGCGCTCGGCGCTCAAGTCGAGGAGGCCCAGGCTCACGCCGGCGCGCATCGCCTGGAGGTCGTCGACGACGCCTTCGGTGTTGAACAGTTCGCGAAGCGGCTCTGGTGCCAGCTCGCAAAAGAAGGTCAGGAAATGGGGTTTCATGGCAGCCTCGCGCCTCCACGCGTACCCCCGAGGGGCGCATACTTTCGCGAGGAGCACCATGGAATTTCACAGAGGCCGGATGCTTGACCACGTCCACCTCCGCGCCAGGGACATGGCGGCGAGCAAGCGGTTCTACCAGGCCATTCTCGAGGTCTTGGGCATCCCGCTCGGCTCACATGGGCCCGACAACTTCTTCGCGGACGAGCTGTTCGTCAGCACCGCGGACCCCGGCGCGCCTGCCGGGCGTGGCGTCCACCTGGCCTTCCAGGCGAAGGACCCGGAGATGGTGAAGCGCATCTACGAGGTCGCGCTCAAGGCGGGTGGGAAGGACAACGGAGCACCAGGTGAGCGGCCTTACCACCCGGGCTACTACGCGGCCTTCGTGCTGGACCCGGACGGCAACAACATCGAGGCCGTCTACCATGGCCCCGCGAAGCGCTCGGCCCCGTCGGTGGTGTTCACCGCGTAGGGACGAAACATTGAACGGCCCGCTCCGGTGTCTCCGAAGCGGGCCGAGTCACTCGGAACCGCGCGCGGCTCAGTAGCTCCAGGGGAAGCGCTTGAAGTCGCGCTTGCGCTTCTGGACGAAGGCGTCGCGGCCTTCCTGGGCTTCGTCGGTGCCGTAGGCCAGGCGCGTGGCCTCGCCCGCGAAGAGCTGCTGTCCCACGAGGCCGTCGTCGGGCAGGTTGAAGGCGTACTTCAGCATCTTGATGGCGGTGGGGCTCTTGGTGTTGATCTCCGCCGCCCACTCGAGCGCGAAGTCCTCCAGCTTCTCGTGCGGCACCACGGCGTTGACCATCCCCATCTGGAAGGCCTCCTGCGCCGAGTAGTTCGCGCCCACGAAGAAGATTTCGCGCGCCCGCTTCTGGCCAATCTGCCGAGCCAGCAGCGCCGAGCCATAGCCCCCATCGAAGCTGGCCACGTCCGCGTCGGTCTGCTTGAACACCGCGTGCTCCTGGCTCGCGATGGTCATGTCGCAGACGACGTGCAGGCTGTGTCCACCGCCCACGGCCCAGCCCGGCACCACGGCGATGACGGCCTTGGGCAGGAAGCGGATCTGCCGTTGGACTTCCAGGATGTGCAGCCGGCCGAGTCGCGCCGGGTCCGACTCGCCGTCCTCGCCCTCGTACTTGTAGCCGTCCTTGCCACGGATGCGCTGGTCTCCCCCGGAGCAGAACGCCCAGCCGCCGTCCTTGGGGGACGGGCCGTTTCCGGTGATGAGGACGCAGCCCACGTCCGTCATGAAGCGCGTGGCCTCCAGGGCTCGGGAGAGCTCGTCGACGGTGCGGGGACGGAAGGCATTGCGCACCTCGGGGCGGTTGAACGCGATGCGGACGGTGCCCTGGTCCACCGCGCGGTGGAAGGTGATGTCCTTGAACTTGTGGCCCTCGACGGGCGTCCAGCGGGCCGGATTGAAGATGGCCGAGACCATGGGTTTCTCACTCGGGAGAAAGGGGGGAACGGGCGCGGACCCTACGCCGGCCCGGTGGGAGCGTCCATCCAAGGAAGCAGGCCCTGCCTTCACGCGCGTCCATGACCATCGTTTCCCCGTGTGGCTGCTCCGCCCAGCCCCCAGGAGGCCCGTGATGAAACGATGGACCCAGCACCTGCTCGTCGGACTCCTGCTGAGCACGCCCCCCATGGCCCTGGCCGTGGACACACAGGCGAGCGGAGACTCGGCCCGTCCCTCCCCTGCCCCGTCCCCGGATGCCGAGGGCACGGCCGGAACACTCCGCGCCTTCTCCGGCCCGGTGCTGGGAGCCGCGCCCGGAACACTCTTCGTCACCGGCCCCAGCGGCGCCGCGATTCCCATCCGCGTGACACATCAGACACGCATCGCCGGCATGACTGTCCCTCGCGACCAGGACATCGAGACCTATCTGCGCGAGCACCTGAAGCCCGGCCGCTCCGTCCGCGTCCAGTTCGACGTCAGGCCCTTCTCCGACGGCACCCCGCAGAACGTCGCCTCCACCGTCGAGCCGAAAGCCTCCCGAGCGCCCCCCTCGCCGTGAGCCACGTCGAGGAGGCACGGCGACTCGTTGGAGCCACAGTCATCCGGCTGGGCCCTCCTTTTCGGCCCTGGAGAAACCCTCGACTTGTGACGCGGTGACGCTGGGCGAATGGCTCGGAAGGTGCCAGCCTGCGGAGCGCACGGTGCAGCCCTTCGCGAGGAACTCCGCGTCATGCCCGCCGACGTCGCCCTGCTCAAGGAAGTGCCCCTCTTCGCCGCCCTCGATGACGAGGAGCGCGCGCTGCTCGCCAACCAGCTCGAGGAGGTGCGCCTGTCCGCCGGAGAGAAGGTCTTCAGCCGAGGAGACCCCGGCGGCGCCATCTACATCGTCAGCTCCGGTGAAGTTCAAATCTCCGTCGAGGACACCACCGGGCAGGTCATCGTCTTCGAGACCGCCCGACGCGGAGACTTCTTCGGCGAGCTGTCCCTGTTGGATGGAGATCCACGCAGCGCGGATGCCCGCGCCATCCAGGACACGTCCGCCCTCAAGGTGGACCGCGCGGACCTCGAGCTCCTCTTCCGGCGCCACCCCTCCAGCGCCATGGATGTGCTGACCGCCATCGGCCGGCGCCTGCGCGAAGCGGACAAGATGCTGCACAGCCGGCCATCGCTCAGCCCCAACGAGATGGTGGAGGAGCGGCTGACGACCATCCAGCGGCTCGCGGATGGACTGGCCGCCTTCAGCGGTACCTTCACCTTCATGATGCTGCACGCCGTGTGGTTCGCGGTGTGGATCACCATCAACCTGGGCTGGGTCCCCACGTTCCACGCGTTCGACCCGTTCCCCTTCGGCCTGCTCACCATGGTGGTCAGCCTGGAGGCCATCTTCCTCTCCTGCTTCGTCCTCATCAGCCAGAGCCGGCAGGCCGCCAAGGACCGCATCCGCTCCGACGTCGAATACGAAGCCAACATCCGCGCCGGCATGGAAGTGACGCAGCTCCACTCCAAGCTGGACCACCTCTACGCGCAGACCATGGCCCGCCTGGACGCCGTCGAGCGCGGACGCGCACCCTCGACTCCAGTCGTCTCCAAGCCCGGTTGATTCCATCGCCGCGCCCGCGGGCCACATCCCCCCGACACGACGGCGGCCATCAGCTCGTGCGCCGACTGCTCGAACCAGACGAGCTGCTTCGATGGCGCCTTGACGCTCGCGAACCATTCGGCGGCAACCGTCGCCGAGACGTTGTAGTCGTGGCGTCCGAGGAACAGGAGCAGCGGCGTCTTCAGCCGCTTCACCTGCGGCAGGTCCGTCGTCAGGATCGGAGACAGGAGGCGCTCGGCCGAGAGGTCTCCCGCCTTCCAGACCTGGCGCACCTCCTCGTCGGTGTATTCGGGCGACAGGTTCACCGCCGCGCCTTCGAAGCTCGCATCGGGACGCCGATAGGCAGCCCCTCCGAAGAAACGGTGAAGAATTCGTCCCAGCCGTGCGCGACATACCAGCTCGTCGGCATCGCCACCCAGCCGGGGCCGCCATGGAGCACGAGCAGCACGGGATTGCGCAGGTCGCGGCTGCGGACCGAGACCCATTGGTCGATGCCTCCGATGCGGAGCTTCTCGGTGCGCTCCAGCCCCTCCGGCGCCACGACCTTGCGAAGCCCCGCGATGATCTTGATGGCCTCGGCCCGGTTGTTCGGACCCGGCGCCTCCTGTGCCTGTGCCGGAGTGCTCCCCAGAAACAGCGCCGCCAGTGGCAGCCACGATGCCTTGCGCACGATATCCCCTCGATTCCGCTCGGGTTGCCTGTGAGGCCCCCTGAGCGCGAAATCCGAACCACGACGGTTCAACGTCGCGCGCCTCCACCTATTGCACGGGGTGCCGCCGACGAGCTGCCCCAAAGGGGTGATTTCCGGCAGCCGCGACATCAGGCTGGGACGGTCTCGAACCACAGGTCGAGGGCGACGCGCCAATGCAGGCCTTCATCGAAGCGATGCCCGGATGGGCAGCGCGTCCCTAGCGATGTTCGTCGTCATCAGACAGGTGGCCGCCAAGCCCGAGACCCGCGCCGGCGCCGATGCCCAACCCCATGCCGCCACCAC
>NZ_JABXEM010000148.1:0-27437 GCF_013372595.1 Myxococcus sp. AM011 | reverse complement strand
GCACCAAGGGCGCCATGGAGTTGCGGACCTCCGAGTCCGCGGGGTAGGAGTCCTCCTGTCTCGGTCCTCTTCCTTTGGCCGGTTTTGAAGGGACTCTCTTTGGCCGGTTTTCACGTGACCATTGAGGGATCAAACCGTTCGGCTACGTGGCCACGCCGCTCTACGGCGCGTGGGCCTCCGCCCCGTACTTCCACAACTCCAGCGTGCCCACCCTCTGGGGCGTGCTGAAGCCGTCGGACCGTCCCAAGGTGTGGAAGCGCCTGCAGACCTCCACCAACAACCTGGGCACCAACGCGGGCTTCGACCCGAGCTTCGCCTCCTACGACTTCGACAAGCTCGGCTGGAAGGTGACGGCGCTGGCCTGTGGAGACCGTCCGGCCAATGACCCCTTCATCCCCTGCAGCCACGAGATGGCCACGCTGGACGTGCTGTTCGCCAACATCGCGAACGTCGTCGCCAACTACAACTCGCTGGCGTACCAGTCGCCGCCGCCCATCAGCCAGAAGCAGATCAACTCCCGCATGATCTTCAACTCGCACCTGTACGGGCTCGGCAACGGGGGCCACGACTTCACCCAGTCGCTCTCCGACAGCGAGCGCTACGCCCTCATCGAGTACATGAAGACGCTCTGAAAACGACTCACCCGTGACGGGCACGGAAGGCCTGTCACGGGTGGGCGGTTGAAGCACGGCGGCCTCCGGGAGGAACACCCCGGGGGCCGTTGCTACATCAGGCGCTTGAAGAGGCCGAGCTTGCCCACGTACGGCGGGTAGCGCATGGCCAGGTCCAGCAGGAAGGGCCGCTTCACGACGCTCTTCTTGTGGCTGAAGGCATCGAAGCTCGACTGGCCGTGGTAGCCGCCCAGGCCGGACTCGCCCACGCCGCCGAAGGGCAGGCCCTCCACCGCGAAGTGGACGCAGACGTCGTTGACCACCGCGCCGCCGCTCGACGTCTCCGTGAGGATGCGCTCGTTGACGGCCGAGTCCTTGGCGAAGCTGTAGAGGGCGAGCGGCTTGGGCCGCGAGCGCACGAAGCGGATGGCCTCGTCGATGCTCGGGCAGTCCACCAGCGGGAGGAGGGGACCGAAAATCTCCTCCTGCATCAGCGGGCTGGACAGGGGCGCGTCGGTGATGACGGTGGGCGCGAAGAAGCGGGAGGACGCCTCGCGCTCACCGCCGAAGGCCACCTTCCCGTGCCCCGCGAGCGCCGAGACGCGCTCGAAGTGCCGGGCGCTGATGATGCGGCCGTAGTCGCTGCTGGTGCGCGCGTCGGCGCCGTAGAAGCCGGTGACGGCCTTCTGGACCAGCGCGGCGAAGCGCTCCTTCAGCTCGGGGTGGATGAGCACGTAGTCCGGCGCGATGCAGGTCTGGCCCGCGTTGACGAACTTGCCCCAGGCGATGCGGCGCGCGGTGACCTCCAGGTCCGCGCTCCGGTCCACGATGCAGGGGCTCTTGCCGCCCAGCTCCAGGATGGTGGGCGTCAGGTGCTTCGCCGCGGCCTCCGCGACGACCCGGCCCACCTGGGTGCCACCGGTGAAGAAGATGAGGTCCCACTTCTCCGCGAGGAGGGCGCGGCTGGTCTCCGCGTCCCCCTCCACGACGGTGACGACGTCCGCTGGAAACGCCTCCGACAGCAGCCGGGTGAGGACGCTCGACGTCGCCGGGGCCAGCTCGCTGGGCTTGAGCACGGCGGTGCAGCCCGCGGCGAGCGCCCCGATGAGCGGCGCGATCGACAGCTGATAGGGGTAGTTCCAGGGCGCGATGATGAGCGTCACGCCGAGCGGGTCCGCGTACTGATAGGCCCGCGCGGGCTGGATGACGATGGGCGCTGGTGTCTTGCGCGGCTTCATCCACGACTTCACGTGCTTGAGCGCGTTCTTTATCTCCCCGTAGATGCTGCCGACCTCGGTGAGATACGCCTCCTCCGCGCTCTTGTTCAGGTCCGACTTGAGGGCGGCGAAAATCTCCGCCTCGTACTTGCGCACGGCATGGCCCAGGGTCTCCAACTGCGCCCGCCGCCACTCGAGCGGGAGCGTGACGCGGGACTCGAAGTAGGCACGCTGCTTTTCGACGAGCGCCTTCGCATCGAACGAAGACGGGACAGCGGCGAGGCGGGTGGAACCCTGGGCCATGGGACTTCTCCTTGCGTGAGATTCGCGCGGCTACTTCAAGAACTCGCCCTTCTCGGCCTTCTCCACGAGTGACGCGGGGGGCAGGAAGTGCTTTCCGTAGCGCTGCGCCAGCTCGCGCGCGCGGGTGATGAAGCCCCGCGGACCCGTGCCACTGGGGCCCTCGTAGCCGTTGATGAACTGGGCCACGCCGCCCGTCCATGCCGGGAAGCCGATGCCCAGGATGGAGCCGATGTTGGCGTCCGCCGCCGAGCGCAGCACGCCTTCATCGAAGCAGCGCACCGTGTCGATGGCCTCCGCGAACAGCATGCGCTCCTTCATGTCCTCGAAGGGGATGGTGTGGCCCGGCCTGGTGTAGTGCTGGGCGAGCCCCGGCCACAGGTTCGCGCGCTTGCCGTCCACGTAGTCGTAGAAGCCCGACCCGGTGGAGCGGCCCTTGCGCCCGTGCTTGTCGATGAGCGTGTCCACGACGGCGTAGCTGCCGTGCTCCACCCACGTCTGGCCCGCGGCCTCCGCGGCGGCCTTCGTCTCCAGGCGGATCTTGCGCGGCAAGGTCAGCGTCAATTCGTCCATCAGCGCCAGGGGCGCCGCCGGGTAGCCGGCCTGCAGGCCCGCCTGTTCAATCGACGCCGGAGCGATTCCCTCGCCCACCATGGCGATGGCCTCGTTGAGGAACGTGCCGATGACGCGGCTGGTGAAGAAACCCCGGCTGTCGTTGACGACGATGGGCGTCTTGCCAATCTGCACCGCGATGTCGATGGCCTTCGCCAGCGTCGCGTCGCTCGTCTTCTTGCCGGCGATGAGCTCCAGCAGCGGCATCTTGTCCACGGGGGAGAAGAAGTGCATGCCCACGAAGTCCTCCGTGCGCTTCACTCCCTCCGCCAGCAGCGTAATCGGCAGCGTGGATGTGTTGGACGCCAGCACCGCGTCGGGGGCCACGACGTCCTGCACCTCCTGGAACACCTTGTGCTTCAGCTCCACGCCCTCGAACACGGCCTCGATGACCAGGTCGCAGCCCTTGAGCTGGGCGGCGTCCGCCGTCGGGGTGATTCGCGCCAGGAGCGCGTCGCCCTTCTCCTTCGTGGACTTGCCCTTCTGGATGGCCTTCTCCACCAGCTTCACGGAGTACTGCTTGCCCTTCTCCGCGGACTCCTGGCTCACGTCCTTGAGCACCACGTCGATGCCCGCCTTGGCGCAGACGTAGGCGATGCCCGCGCCCATCATCCCGGCGCCGAGGATGCCGACCTTCTTCGCCGTGTGCTGCGGGAAGCCCTTGGGCCGGCCGCCACCGGAGTTGATGTGCTGCATGTCGAAGAAGAACGCCTGAATCATGTTCTTCGCGACCTGTCCGGTGGCCAGCTCGGTGAAGTAGCGCGACTCGATGGTGAACGCGGTGTCGATGTCCACCTGCGTGCCTTCCACGGCCACCGCCATGATGGCGCGCGGCGCGGGCATGTTCGCGCCCTTGATCTGCTTGCGCAGGTTGGCGGGGAAGGCGGGCAGGTTCGCCGCGAGGCCGGGATGGGACGGTGTGCCGCCCGGAATCTTGTAGCCCTTCGCGTCCCACGGCTGCTGCGCCGTCGGGTTCGCCTTGATCCACGCCTTGGCCGCTGGCAGCAGCGCCTCCACGGAGTCCACCACCTCATGCACCAGGCCGACCTCCTTGGCCTCCTGCGGGCGGTAGCGCTGGCCCTGGAGCAGCACCTTCATCATCGCGTCCACGATGCCCAGCATGCGCACCGTGCGCACCACGCCGCCGCCACCGGGCAACAGGCCCAGCGTCACTTCCGGCAGGCCCAACTGCGCGCCCTTCACGTCCGCGACGATGCGGCGGTGACAGGCCAGGGCAATCTCCAGGCCTCCGCCCAGCGCCGCGCCGTTGATGGCGGCGACCACGGGCTTGCCCAGGGTCTCCAGCGTGCGCAGGTGCGACTTGATCTCCTGGACCAGCTCGAACGCCTGCTTCGCGTCCTCCTTGCGGATGCGCTGCAAGTCGTTCAGGTCGCCGCCGGCGAAGAAGGTCTTCTTCGCGGAGGTGAGGATGACGCCGGTGATGTCGGCCTTCTCCTTGGCCAGCCGGTCCACCGTGGCGCGCATGGACTTCAGGTACGCGGCGTTCATGGTGTTGGCGGACTGGTTGGGGTCATCCAGCGTCAAGATGACGATGCCGTCGGCATCCTTGTCCCAGCGGATGGTGTTCTGCTCGCTCATGGGGTTCGCTCGAATCTTGTCGAAAGGTGGGTCAAAGGGGTTCAGACGCGCTCGATGAGGGTGGCCACGCCCATGCCACCGCCGACGCACAGGGTGATGACCGCGCGGCGCGCCTTGCGGCGCTCCAGCTCGTCCACCATGGTGCCGAGGATCATCGCGCCGGTGGCGCCCAGCGGGTGCCCCATGGCGATGGAGCCGCCGTTGACGTTGAGCTTGTCGCTCGGGATGCCCAGGTCCTTCTGGTACTTGAGCACCACGGAGGCGAACGCCTCGTTGAGCTCGAACAGGTCGATGTCCTTCACGGACAGGCCCGCCAGGTCGAGCAGCTTGCGCGTGGCCGGCAGGGGGCCGGTGAGCATGATGGTCGGGTCCGCGCCGGACGTCGCCACGGAGGCGATGCGCGCGCGCGGCGTCAGGCCCAGCTCCTTGCCCACCTTCTCCGAGCCGATGAGCACCAGCGCGGCGCCATCGACGATGCCGGAGGAGTTGCCCGGGGTGTGCACGTGCTCGATGCGCTCCACCGCGTGGTACTTCTGGAGCGCCACCGCGTCGAAGCCGCCCATCTCACCGATGCCGACGAAGGACGCGTTGAGCTGGCCCAGCGAGGCCACCGTGGACTCCGGCCGCATGTGCTCGTCGCGGTCCAGGATGGTGAGGCCGTTCTGGTCCGTGACGGGGATGACGGAGTTCTTGAAGTAGCCGCCGGCCCAGGCCTTCGCGGCGCGCTCCTGCGACTGCGCGGCGTAGCGGTCCACGTCCTCGCGGGTGAAGCCCTCCATCGTCGCGATGAGGTCCGCGGAGATGCCCTGCGGCACGAAGTACGTGTCGTAGTTGGTGGCGGGGTCCATGGCCCAGGCGCCGCCGTCGGAGCCCATGGGCACGCGCGACATGCTCTCCACGCCGCCCGCGATGACCAACTGCTCCCAGCCGGAGCGCACCTGCTGCGCGGCCATGTTCACCGCCGTCAGGCCGGAGGCACAGAAGCGGTTGAGCTGCACGCCGCCCACCGTCTCCGGCAGGCCCGCCGCGAGCACCAGCGTGCGGGCGATGTCCGCGCCCTGGTCTCCCACGGGAGAGACGATGCCCAGCACCACGTCGTCGATGCGCTTGGGGTCCAGGTTCGGGTGACGCTTCTTGAGCGCGTCCACCAGCCCGACGAGCAGCGACAGGGGCTTGGTGCCGTGCAGCGCGCCTTTCTTGCCCTTGCCGCGAGGAGTACGAACCGCGTCGAAGATGAATGCTTCCTGGCTCACCGGGAGCCTCCTTGGGATTTGGTGTGGGAGTGGGCTACAGCGAACGGGCGACGAGCTCTTTCATGACCTCGTTGGCGCCGGCGAAGATGCGCATGACGCGAGTATCCGCGAACAGGTGGGCGATGGGGTATTCCTTCATGTACCCATACCCTCCGAAAAGCTGGAGGCAACGGTCCGCGACGATACACGCCTGGTCCGTGAGCCAGTACTTGGCCATGGCCGCGGATGCCACGTCCAGCTCGCCCGCGAGGTGGCGCTCGATGCACTCGTCGAGGAACGCCCGGCCCACCCTCCGCAACGTCGCGCATTCCGCCAGCTCGAAGCGCGTGTTCTGCAGAGCGAAAAGTGGCTTGCCGAACACCTGGCGCTGCTTGGTGTACTCGACGGTGAGGTCCACGGCCCGGTCGATGCTCGCCTGCGCGAGGATGGCGGTGCTCAGCCGCTCCTGGGGGAGCTGGGACATGAGCTGCGCGAAGCCCTTGCCCTCCTCGCCTCCGAGCAGGTTGACGGCGGGTACGCGCAGGTCATCGAAGAACAACTCCGTGGTGTCCTGGCCATGGCCTCCGAGCTTCTCGAGGATGCGGCCCCGCTCGAAGCCGGGCGTGGTGTCGGAGACCTCCGCGCACACGAGGGAGATGCCCGCGTGGCCCTTCACGTCGCTGGTGCGCACCGCGATGATGAGGAAGTCGCACACCCGGCCGTTGGAGATGAACGTCTTGGAGCCGCTCACCCGGTAGAAGTCTCCGTCACGCTCGGCGCGGGTGGAGATGGCCTGCAAGTCCGAACCGGCGCCGGGCTCCGTCATGGCGATGGCGCCCACCCACTCGCCGCTGGCGAGCTTGGGCAGCCACTTGTGCTTCTGCGCCTCGGACGCGTACGCGAGCACGTAGTGCGCGACGATGGAGCAGTGCACGGCGAAGCCCATGGTCGGGTCTCCGGCCCGCACCTGCTCCTCGCTGAGTATCGCCTCATGGGCGAAGGTGCCGCCGCCTCCGCCGTATGCCTCCGGAATGGACATGCACAAGAGGCCCAGCTCGCCCGCCCGGCGGTAGAGCGCCTTGTCCGGGTGGCCCTGGGCCACGTGCTTGGGGACGTTGGGGAGGACTTCCTTGGTGAAGTAGGTGGCCGCGAGGCCACGCACCTGCTCGAGCTCGTCAGAGCTCCATCGAGGACGTGCCGTCATTGTCTGTCTCGCTCCGTCGTGAGTCGCTCTTGCAGTCCGAACGTCTTGCCGATGATGTCGCGCTGGATTTCGCTGGTGCCGCCGTAGACGGTGGAGATGACCGTGGCGCGCAGGTGCGACTCCATGTCGTATTCGGTCGCGTAGCCGTAGCCGCCCATCATCTGAACACCCTCGAGCGCCACGCGCTTGGCGGTCTCCGTCGTCTTCAGCTTGGCCATGGACGCCTCGCGGGGGAGCATCCGGTCGGGCGCTTCATCCGCCAGCTGCGCCACGCGGTAGATGAGCAGCTCGCAGCACTCCAGCTCAGTGGCCAGGTCCGCGATGCGGTGCTTGAGCGCCTGGAAGGAGCCGATGGGCTTGCCGAACTGCTTGCGCTCCTTCACGTACGCCACCGCGTCGTCGAACGCGCGCCGGCCCCGGCCCAGCATGGACGCGGCGAGCAGGAGCCGCTCGCTGTTGAGCCCCGACATGAGCTGCGGCCAGGCCTGGTCCACCTTGCCCACGACGGAGTCCTCCGGCAGGAAGCAGTCGGTGAAGAAGACGTCGTTGACCTCCTTGCCGTTGAGCGTGGGGATGCCGCGAATCTCCACGCCCGGCGTGCCCGTGGGGACGCAGAACATGGTGAGCCCCTCGTGCCGGGAGCCCGAGGACTGGGTGCGCGCGACGAGCAGCAGGTGGTCGGCGAAGTGCGCGTTGGAGCACCACGTCTTCTGGCCGTTGACGAGGAAGCCTCCGCTCGTGCGCGTCGCGCGGCAGGTAATCGCGGCGGCGTCCGAGCCCGCGTCGGGCTCCGAGATGGAGATGGCCTCCACGCGGCCCCGGGTGATGCCGGTGAGGACCTTCTGCTTCTGTGCCTCGCTGCCGAACTTCGCGTAGGGGCTCGCGGCGACGGCCGTGGTGATGTATCCGCCCACCGGAGCGAGCCCGTAGGAGGTGCGCTCGGCGAACAGGCACATCTCCGCCATGCCTCCGTCGGAGCCGCCGTACTTCGGAGAGATGCCCACGCCGAGCCAGCCCAGCTCGGCCATCTCGGCATAGAGCCGGGGGTTGTGGGCCTCGACGCCGTGCTGGGTCAGCGCGTCGCGCTGCGCGCGGGTGCCCGTCTTGGCGCGACAGAACGCGTCGATGGAGGCAGCGAAGGACGCTTGCTCCGGAGTTCTCGGATGCATGGGGACTCGTGAGGGAGGAGGCGGGGGGGAGGTCAGGCGTTCTCGTAGAACGAGGCGATGCGCTCCTCGTACTGCTTGAGAATCACGCGGCGCTTGAGCTTGAGCGTCGGGGTGAGCTCGCCCGTCGCGGGAGACCACGTCTCCGTGACGACCTCGAAGCGCTTGATCTGCTCGGCGCGGGAGAGCCGCGCGTTGATGGAGGCCACGAGCGCTTCCAGCTCGGAGCGGACCGCCGGCTCGCGCGTGAGCTCCAGGAGCGACTGGGGCGGCAGCCCGCGCGCCTTGGCCCACGCGGGGGCGACGTCCGCGTCCAGGCAGATGAGCGCCGTCACGAACGGCCAGCCGTCGCCAATCGCGATGGCCTGTCCGACGAGCGGGTGGGCGCGCAGCATTCCCTCGATGCGGGACGGGGCGATGTTCTTCCCGCTCGAGGTGATGATGAGCTCCTTCTTGCGGTCGGTGATGGTGAGGTAGCCCTCGTCGTCGACGGTGCCGATGTCGCCGGTGGCGAGCCAGCCGTCCGCGTCCACCGGGCTCTCAATCCTGCCGTCCGCGCCCAGGTAGCCCAGGAACAGCACCGGCCCGCGCACGAAGATTTCACCGTCCGCCGCCAGCCGGAGCTGGAGGCCGGGGATGGGCCGGCCCACCGCGCCCACGCGGAACTCCGTGGGCGTGTTGATGGTGGCGCAGCCCGTCGTTTCACTCATCCCCCAGACCTCCAGCACCTTGATGCCGAAGCCGCCCAGGTACTCCAGCACCTCCACGGGGATGGGCGCCGAGCCGCTGCTCGCCCACGTCAGCGCGTCCATGCCCAGCGTCGCGCGCAGGGGCTTGAGAATCATCTCCTCCACCGCGGCGACCTTCTGGGCCAGCTCCGGCGGCACGCTCTTTCCTGAGCCCTCCAACCGGAACGCCTCCAGCGCCGTGGCGTGCGCGGCCATGATGGCGTCGCGCCGGGGGGCTTCCAGGGTGGAGAGCTTCGCCTTGAGGCCCCCGGCCAGCTTCTCCCAGACGCGCGGCACGCCGAAGAAAGCGGGAGGCCGCACCTTGGCCATCAGCGGCACCACGCCCGCGGGGTCCGCGCAGATGTGCACGTGCATCGCCTTGTAGAGCAGGCGGTACAGGCCCAGCTCGCGCTCCGCGATGTGCGCCAGCGGCAGGTAGGCGATGGACGGCACCTGGCTCGGCGTGGGCACCGCGGCGTCCACGGCGATGGCCTCATAGAAGGCGTTGCGGTGGCTGAGCACCACGCCCTTGGGGTCTCCGGTGGTGCCGGAGGTGTACATCATCGCGATGGGGTCCTCGGGGCGGATGCTCTTCCAGCCCTCCTCGAAGACGTCCGGGGACTCCTGGTGCAGCTTTCCTCCGTCCGCCTCCACCTGCGCGAAGGAGACGTAGCGCGAGTCCCCCGCGGGAACCGCCGCCGCGTCGACGACGATGATGCGCTTGAGGGAGAAGAGCGCCTTGAGGATGGGCCGCCAGCGGGCCACCTCCTCCGCGCCCTCCAGCACCACGACGGTGGCCGCGCTGTGTTGGGCGACGTAGCCTACCTGCTCGGTGCTCAGCGTCTGGTACGCGGTACAGGGGATGGCGCCCAGGTGCACGGCGGCATAGTCGATGAGCCAGTGCTCCGGCCGGCTCGACATCATGATCATCATCCGCTCGCCGCGCTGGAGGCCGAGCGCGCCCAGGCCGCGAGACAGCGCGGCGGTGCGCGCGCGAAGCTGGACCCACGTGTGCGTCGAGTCACCAGCGCTGAGCGCGGGGGCGTCCGCGTACTCCTCCGCGTTGCGCTTGAGGAGCAGCGGCAGGGTGAGCTTGTTCGCCAGGGATTGGCACTGCGCCTCCAGGTCTGCGAGCGACGTACCCATGGGCACCTCCAGCACTGTGATGGCCAACGACTCTCAGCGGGCTTTCACTTCAGGGGTCGACGTACAGGTCCAACATCACGTCGGGGCCGCCGCCGTAGCGGCTGAAGTCGTGGATGCCTTCGGCGCGCAGGACGTCCTCGTCGATGAACGTGTGCCCGGTGCAGTCCCGGGGCCGGCGCTGGAGGAGGGCCACGGCCGCGTCCGCCATGATTTCCGGCGCGCGGGCCCGCTGCATGGACGTGTCTCCCCCGAGCAGGTTCTTCACGGCGGCGGTGGCGATGAGCGTCTTGGGCCAGAGCGCATTGGCGGCGATGCCGGCTTCCGCGAACTCCGCCGCCCAGCCGAGCGTGAGCAGCGTCATGCCGTACTTGGCCATGGTGTATGCCGGGTGTTTGCCCAGCCAGTGCGGCGCCAGGTTGATGGGGGGTGACAGCGAGAGGATGTGCGGGTGCGGAGAGCGGCGCAGGTGCGGCAGCGCGGTGCGCGTCAGGAGGAACGTGCCCCGGACCTGGATCTGCTGCATCAAATCGAACCGCTTGAGCGGCAGTTCGTCTGTCTTCAGGGGCGCCAGCGCGCTCGCGTTGTTCACGCAGAAGTCGATGCCGCCGAAGCGCGCCACGGCTTCGTCCACGGCGCGCTGCACGTCGGCCTCCTCTCGCACGTCGCCGACAATGGCGAGCGCGTGGCCACCCGCGGCGCGAATCTCGTCCGCGGCCGTGTGCACGGTGCCCGGCAGCCGAGGGTCCGGCGTGTCGGTCTTCGCCAGGAGCACGACATTGGCTCCCAGCCGGCCCGCGGCGATGCCGATGGCCAGCCCGATTCCACGGCTTCCTCCGGACATCAGCAGCGTGCGTCCCGCGAGTGGCTTCGAGGTCATCCTTCGTCCTTTTCGTGCGGCGCTCCCGGCTTGACGGCGGGCGCGTCACCCCGCTCGGCGCGACCTTGGGGTGGAGTGAGTTGGGGGAGGACGTCCTGGACGATGGTGATGAGCGCCTCGCTCAGGAGCAGGTGCGCCTCCTCGCGGGAGAGGGTGCCCCCGCGAATCCATTCGCGGATGGTGGCCTTCACCATGCCGGCGTAGGAGCGCATCATCGCGCGGTGCCGGGCGTCGCTGCCGACCTCCACCTTCATGCCGAGGAACTCGAGCGTCTTCGCCGCGGCCACGTCGTCCGCCGCGGAGATGATGCGTTCGACTTCCGGGTCCGCGATGCTGCCCGCGCCGGTGACGGCGACGTACGTCTTTCCGTGCGTCGCCACCGTGTCGAGGTACCACTCGACGCTGCGCTCCACGCGTTGGCGCAGGGTTCCCGTCGGGCTGACTTTCTCTTCGAGGCCGGGCATGAGCAGCATCCTCTTCACGACCTTCAGGTAGAGGTCCCGCTTCTGCCCGAAGTAGTGGTTGAGCAGCCCCCGGGCGACGCCGGCTTCCTTGGCGATGTCCGTGGTGGAGACCTGGGCGTAGGGGCGCTCGCCGAACAGGCGCATCGCGCACTCGAGGATCTGCTCCCTGCGCGCATCCGGTTCCAGGCGCTTCCAACGAGGCGCGGGCGCGGGGCTCATGACTCACGCTCCCGCCAGGGCAGGAACGCGGGCAGGTCTTGCTCCACGGTGCGCGCGAAGGACGGCGGCCGCTTCTGGAGGAAGGCCATGACACCCTCCACGGCGTCCGGGCTCTGGCCCAGCGTCGCGATGAGCTGGCTGTCCAGCGCGAAGGCCTGCTCGGGAGAGGGCAGGGCGCTCATGCGATAGAGGGACTGACGGATGACGGCCACGGACACCGGGGCGGTGGTCTCCACCAGCTCTCGCGCCAGCGTGTACGCGGCGTCCAGCACCGCGTCGGGCTCATGCAGCGAGCGCACCAGCCCCGCGCTCAGCGCCTCCTCGGCGGGAATGAGGCGGCCGCTCACCATCCAGTCGAGCGCGCGACCCATGCCCACCAGCCGGGGCAGAAACCAGCTGGAGCCCGCCTCCGGATAGATGCCCCGGCGGCTGAACACGAAGCCGAAGCGGCTGTCCTTGGAGGCCAGGCGGAAGTCCGCCGGCAGCAACATGGTGGAGCCCACGCCCACCGCGGCGCCCCTCACCGCGGCGATGACCGGCTTGCGCAGCGCGAACAGCTGGCGCGTCACCCGCGTCGCCGGCTCCACCCAGTCGGGCCCCGGCGGGGCGCTGTTGGCGACCTCGAACGACAGCCCGCTCAGGTCCGCTCCCACGCAGAAGTCCTTGCCGGCCCCCGTGAGGATGACGACGCGCACGGCCTCGTTCGCGTCCGCCTGGGACAGCGCGTCCGCCAGCTCGTCCGCCATCGTCACCGTGAAGCCGTTGCGCGATTCAGGTCGGTTCAGCTCGAGGGTGGCGATCCGATCCGCGACCGAGAACCGGATGTGTTGGTAGCTCATGGCTGGGGCCTCATGGGTCCTGTGAGGGGGATGATGGGAACTTGTTGGCGGGGTGTCAACAACAAGGGGCCTGCGAAGTCCTGCGTGCCTTTCGACGTGATGCGTCATCCGGAAGCTGTCCTTGCGGTGCGAAGAGGGTCCACGTGGGCTCGAGCCTAGAGCCGGGTTGGGGCCAATGCACTCTCTCTGAAGACTTGCAACAGGGGAGGAGGCACGTGGGGCGTCTGTCTATGCGAGAGGTGTGAGCCGGCAGTGGCATCATCCGGGTGTATGGGTCGACCCGGGCTCACTGCTTGTTGGTGTTTCAATGCTCACGCTCGATAGTCCGGGACGCGGGTCGCGATACGCGGCCCGTTCACCCCGTTGTCGTGGAGCCCCCTCATGAAGCTCTTCTCGAAATCGCTGCTCGTGGGTGTCGCCGCGCTGGCGCTGTCCCCGACGTCCGCGTCGGCGCTTCCTCGCGATTGTGATGAACGCTGTCTGTCCACCACTCCGTGCTGGGTGGTCTGTGCGCTTCCCTGGAACACGACGGTCGTCACGTGCGGCGAGTGGTTCGAAGAGTGGGAGGCGGGGACGTGCGCTGCGGGCGCCCGCGAGGACATCGAAGAGGAGCTGATGTCCATCGAGCGGGAGGAGCAGGCCAACGCGTCGTTCGAGTGCACCGAGCAGCAGTAGCCGCATCGGGCTGTTCGTGAAAACTCCCTGGCACCACGCGGGCCCGGTGCGCCGCGAGCCGAAGGTGTGGCTCGCGGCGGACCTGGTACGTCAGTAGACCCAGACGCTCTTGGGAGCGAAGTCCAGTGGGCTCACCTGCTCGTTCGGGCCGACAATCTGGGGATAGCCCTGGCAGTCCTCGTCGGGGTACAGCGCCGCGGCCTCGTCATTCGTGTTGATGGCGGAGACGGCCCGGTCCTCCCAGCCGTGCTCGGGCAACCCTACGCACGTCCCCGAGCCACCCGGTGGCCAGGCCATGACATTCCAGACGGCGCCCGTGTAGCCAGGTCCGTCGAACAGGCAGAGGACGCCCGACCAGGGACACGGAGAGGTCTCCTCGGCCGAGGCCGGGGCGGGAGTCAGCAGCACCGTCGCCGCCGAAAGTCCGAGCAACGCCAAGGAGCCCAGGCCCAGCAGACCAGAGCGGATGAAGCGACGGGGATTCCGACCAAACGTGTGCCAATTCATGTGGGTGTCTCCTCTGTGCAACCCGGGGGTGGGCTGCGTGGAAATGGTGGCATTGCGACGGGCAGGGTGCCCTGGAGACGGATTCCCCAAGGGACGTCTATCCGCTGGCGGACTGTTTGCGTTCGCATGTCAGGAGAAGTTCCATGCCCCTGGAAGGAGTGTCTTTGATTGGACGCGAAGGCTGTCCGCGCGAGTTCTGACTGGGTTTGTCGCGGACGCCGTGCGTTCAATGATGTTGAATTGTTCGACAAGCCTTCAGGAGCCCCTCATGCGAGCCGTCGGATATCGCCAGCCTCTCCCCGCGTCGGACCCCAACGCGCTGCTCGACGTGGAGCTGCCAGACCCTGTCCCGGGTGAGAGGGATTTGCTGGTGGAGGTGCGCGCCATCTCCGTCAACCCGGTGGACGTGAAGGTGCGCGCGAGCGCGTCACCGCCCGCCGGGGAGGTGAAGGTGCTGGGCTGGGATGCGGCGGGCGTGGTGCGCGCGGTGGGGTCCGGGGTGAAGCTCTTCAAGCCCGGGGAGCGCGTCTGGTACGCGGGCACCATCACCCGGCCCGGCACCGACAGCGAGCTTCACGTGGTGGACGAGCGAATCGTGGGCCACATGCCGACGTCGCTGGGCTTCGCCGATGCGGCGGCGTTGCCACTGACGGCCGTCACCGCGTGGGAGCTGCTCTTCGACCGGCTCCAGGTGCCGGAGGGGAAGGGGGCCGGCGCGTTGCTCGTGGTGGGCGCGGCGGGTGGCGTGGGTTCCATCCTGGTGCAGCTCGCGCGGCGGCTCACGGGGCTGACGGTGATTGGCACGGCCTCGCGCCCGGAGACGCAGGACTGGGTTCGCGAGCGGGGGGCGCATCACGTCATCGACCACCAGCAGCCGCTGACGCAGGAGCTCAAGCGCATCGGCGTGCCGCAGGTGGAGTTCATCGCCAGCCTGACGCACACGGACCGGCACTACGCGCAGTTGGTGGAGGCGCTGGCGCCGCAGGGCCGGCTCGGCATCATCGACGACCCGGGCCCCATCGACGTGCGCGAGCTGAAGCGCAAGAGCGCGTCGCTTCACTGGGAGCTGATGTTCACCCGCTCGATGTTTGGCACCCCGGACATGCAGGCGCAGCACGACATGCTGGAGCGGGTGTCGAAGCTGGTGGACGCGGGCACGCTGAAGACCACGGTGGGCGAGCACTTCGGCCGCATCGACGCCGCGAACCTGCGGCGCGCCCACCAGCTCCTGGAGTCACACAAGGCCAAGGGCAAGCTGGTGCTGGAAGGCTTCTGAGCCGTCGGGCTCGGAGGTCAGAAATGCGCCCCGAGCCCGAGCACCGCTCTGTCATTGACGATACCCAGTGAAGGCATGAGCCCCAGGGGGATGCCGGGCCGGGAGCGGGAGGATGCGAGTCGAGCCTTGCTGGACGACCGGGCCTGCCATGCCCCGTCCTCGTCGTCCTCCCAATCCCAATCAGAGCCAGTGACGAGTCTGAGATAGCCCGCCCCAAGTGACAGCCCCAGCATGATGCCCGTCAGGAGGCTGGTTCCACAGCCCTCGCCGCCCTTGTCGTAGCCCGCGCAGACGGCGATGCCGGCGGTGAGCCCCACGCCGGTGAGAATCAAGGGCACCAGCCAGATGTGGGTGGGGATGCTGTCGCTGGTCGCCGCATGGCCATCGACGGAGAGGGCGCGAAGGCGGTTGCCCTCCGCCATGCGGCCTTGGCCGAAGAAGGTCCGGGACTCCATCACTCGCGTGGACGGCGCACGGGATGAGAAGTCGAAGGCGCGGGGCGCGGCGAGGACGGTGCCAGGAGCAGCAAGCCAGAGGCACAGCCCGACAGTGGCGAGGACAGGGTTCTTCATGATGTGGGGGACGTTCACGGGGAGGCACAGGCCGGCCTGGTGTGCCAGCGAGCGAGCTTTGTGCGCTTCCCGACGAAAGGCCCAGGGAGATATTCACCCGGAGGCCATGCCCCCTCTACGGCTGACCGCGCGTCACGCGGGCCCGGGCGGCCTGGAGGGTGTTGGCGAGCAGCATGGTGATGGTCATCGGGCCGACGCCCCCGGGCACGGGGGTGATGGCCTCGGCGACCTGGCTGACGGCGTCGAAGTCCACGTCGCCCACCATCTTGAAGCCGCGCGCGGAGCCGGGGTCTTCGACGCGGTTCTGGCCCACGTCGATGACCACCACGCCGGGCTTCACCATGTCCGCAGTGATGAGGTTCTGCTTGCCCACCGCGACGATGAGGATGTCGGCCTGCCGGGTGAACGAGGCGAGGTCGGGGGTGTGTCGGTGGGTGATTGTGACGGTGGCGTCCGGGCCGGGGGCCATCAGCAGCGAGGCCAGCGGCTTGCTGACGATGAGGCTTCGCCCCACGATGACCACGTGCTTGCCCCGCGTCGGGATGTTCTCCCGGCGCAGCATCTCCAGGATGCCCGCGGGGGTGCAGGGGATGAAGGCGCGCGGGTCCCCCACGAAGGCCAGCCCGGCGTTCTGGGGATGGAAGCCATCCACGTCCTTGTCCGGGTGGATGTGCTCCAGGACGGCTTTGTAGGGAAGGTGCGCCGGGAGGGGGAGCTGGACGAGGATGCCGTGGACCGTGTCGTCCGAGTTCAGCCGGTCGATGACGGCGAACAGCTCTTCCTTGGACACGTCCTCGGGCAGGTTCAGCGTCTGGCCCTTCATCCCCAGGGCCTCGCAGGCGCGTGTCTTGCTCGCGACATAGGCCTGGCTCGCGGGGTTGTTGCCCACCAGCACCACGGAGAGCCCTGGCGTGACTCCGGCGGCCTGAAGCTCCGCCACCTGTTGAGCCATCTCGGCCCGCATCACCCGGCTGAGTTCGGTTCCATCGATGTTCCGCGCCATGGGGGCTCCATACGCCAGATTCCCGGCGTTGCCGCGCCCTTTCTGGCCCGGCTGTCGACCCCTGGAGACTGACGCTACGCCGGCTGGAGGAAGCGGCCGTCCACCAGGTGGTCAATCACTTCGCGCGCGGAGTGGGGATCCAACCGCGCCTTCGTCCCCAACTGGCTCACGGCGCTGGAGACCGTCGCGGGTCGCTCGAAGGCGGCCAGGGCGGCGAGGAGGATGGCTCCGTCCTGCCCCTGCACCAGCGTCGGGTCGGAGAACTTGCGAGGGCTGACCGTGGGCGCGCACGTCAGGGTGATGCCGTCGACCGAGCGGAGGACCGTCACGGGCTCCTGGGCCACCTTCGCCGGGGCCCGGTGGTGGCCCAGCCACTCCCCCAGCGTGAATCGCCGCGTCGACGGCGCGGTGTTCAACAGCCGCGTGCGACCATCGACAGCGACGCCGCGCCGGGTGTCCCGGTGCTTCCAGGCGAGCGCATCCACCTGGTCGGAGTTGCGCTGCACGGCCGCCTCGAGCGCCGCGTCGCGGAAGCGAATCATCGGCACCGACACGTCGCCGGGCTCGCGCTGCTCGAAGTAGTCGACGAACTCCTTGAACGTCTTCGCCTCGCTCACCATGTCGAAGCGGGCGGGGTGCTCGGTGACCAGGGCGCCGGGCTGCGCTTCGAGCCGCTGATAGCCCACCACGCAGTCCAGGCTGATGACGCGCTCCACCAGGCGCAGCTCCTCCGCCAGCCGGGCCGTGCTCGTGAACGGCAGGCCGCCGATGCCGGAGATCTCCATGTCCAGGTTCGGATGGCGGCGACAGGCGTCGATGACCTCGAGCAGCTCGCTGTCCCTGGCGCAGGGCTTGAGCAGGCCCTTGCCCATCTGGTCCAGGCGCTGCTCCTCCGAGAAGCAGCCGATGTCGATGACCATGTAGACGCGCTTGAACGTCCGGGCCAGCTCGGCGACGAGCTCCAGGCGCGGCACGCCCCACAGGAAGTACGTGCAGCAGTGCTTCGAGAGGTCCACGCCCGCCCAGGTGCTCCCCAGGAACTCCGCGGTGCTTCCGGCGAAGTCGTAGCGCATCTGCCACGTCTGTCCGGCGATCTCCTGGTGGTCCCTCCGCACGCTCTGCTCCGAGCGCAGGAACGGCTTCGCGCGCCCGAAGGCCGCCTTCTGGTTGCCCCGGGCCCCTCCGCAATAGAGGCAGTTCTCGCCACACCCCTTGCCCGGAGCCACCCAGCCGGAGAACGAGTTGCGGTCCAACTGGCTCAGGAACAGGTCGTTGAAGTGGGAGTAGTAGATGTCCTCGGTGTTGGTGGCGCCCTGGATGTAGGACAGCGGCAGTCGCCGGGAGGCGCCGGAGGGCGAGCGCGACACGCAGTTGGGCGGGGACTCCTCGCCTCGGCAGATGGCCAGCAGCGGCACCTCGCCGTCACCCAGCACGATGTGGTCGATGAAGTCGAACGCGTGCAGCTCCCTCCACCAGTACGACGCGGAGTTGCCGCCCACGACGATGCGAATCCCGGGGTCTATCCGCCGCAGCGTCCGGGCGATGAGCAGCGCGCGGTCCACGTGGTGGAACCACTTGAGGCTGATGCCCACGAGGCGCGGCCGGACGCGGGCGACGAGTTTCTCGAACGAGCGAACCACCTCCGCTTCCGTCTCGTCGCCGTCGTACAGCCGCACGAAGGCCTCGATGCCGCCACGCCGCAGGTAGCTCGCCAGGTAGAGGATGCCGCACGTGGCCTCGCCCGTACCGGCGCCCACGAGGAGAACTGGCGAGAGCTCACGACCACCACCCATGCGACAAGCACCGACCTTTCCGAGAAGGGGCACAGTAGACGATTCGGGCCTCCGTCGGCGCGGGAATGGTGACCCCCCACCGGGCGGGCGTCCGAGCGGCGCCGGGGCCGGCTGTGTCCACGGCGCCTTCGGCATCCGGCGGCTTCCGGACGCGTATCGCGGATGCCTTCACTTCGATGCGGCGGGAAGCGCCATGTCTGACAGGCTCGCCACGGCTGTAGCAACGGGCGCTACAAAGACAGCCCGTTTTCTCATCGTTCCTGACGCGGATGCCAGACTTGTAGCGAGAGATGTCACAGTGGGAGGTGAGATGGATGTAAATGATTCGCATTCAGGCTTGTGTGTAGACCTTCAATCACAGCAAAGTGCGGTTCTCACTCATCAGGGGGCTGCATGCGCATCTCGTCTTCGACATCTTCTTCTCGTATCGGTATGTCTCGCGGTTGGCTGTGTGCGGCGGCCGTCGCCATGGCGCTCGTCGTCGCTTCTCCGGGCCGCGCGGATGCCCAGTGTACGAGCTGGCCGACCAACACCACCGTGAACCCTGGCGCGCCGTTCTCCGACACCATCAATGTCTCGGGGCTGGCCTACGGGACGTACATCATCACCGCGTCCTTCTCCGGCAGCGCGGGGCTCATCAACCTGGCGTTCAGCGCCGCGCCGGGCGTGTCCTGGAGCAATGGCACGAAGGGCTTCATCGGCTCCGCGACGACGATGTATCTGAGCTTCATCATGGCCCCCGGCGCGCTCCCGGGCCGCAATTCGACCGTCAACCTGAGTGTCACCAACACCCTGGGCCAGACGGTCTGCTCCTCCAGCTTCGTGGTGTCGGTGGCCGGTGACGCGTGCCCGGCCGATGTCGTCTTCAACGGTAGCACGGTCGACGCGACCTTCGATGGCGCCAACTGCTACGTGGCCGCGCTGCCGGCGGGGGACGGCTCACCCTTCATGCACAACAACAACTACTACGTGACGCGCGGCCCGAACAACGCGTGTGAGGCGGGCTGGTTCGACGGCGCCAACTGCTATCTCGGCACGGCGCCCAGCGGGAAGTCAGGCTTCTTCTGGGGCTCGGCGTTCTACTACTCGCCCTGAGAAACCCGCTGTGATGGGCCCCGCGCGGCGAGGTGTGATTGCGCCGCGCGGGGGCGTGGTTGTTTCAGCGGAAGGGACCGCTCACCTCGAAGGTGACGCCCTGGCCGTCCGTTCCGCGCTGTGAGCTGAAGTACAGCCGGTGCCCGTCTGGACTGAACGCGGGGCCGGTGAGCTCCGAGCCCGCATGGCCTTCGAGTTGGAGGAACGGTGAGACAACCCGCTCCGGCCGCGGGGTGATGAGGCAGAGCTGGAGGTCTCCTCCGTCCTCGGCCACGTAGAGGTCTCCCGAGCGCGACACGGTGACGTTGTCCACGCCGTGCAGGGGCGAGTCCGGGAAGAGGTCGTCGTCGTAGAGGATCTCCACCCGGCCGGTGGCCGGCGTGTGGGCCCAGACGCGGTTGTCGCCCTTGGTGGTGAAGTAGACGGTGCCGCTGTCGTACCAGCAGCCCTCTCCGCCATCGAACGCGGTGGTCACGAACCGCGCGGGCTGGAGCCAGGCGGGGCTCGACGCGGAGACCTTCACCCAGCTGAAGCTCGCGGTGCCCTCCAGCGCATTGCCTGACAGTCGCGCGGCCTCGAGCGTGCCCGAGGCGAGTGAAGGCCACTGGGCCGGCGTGAAGCGGTAGAAGCGCCCGTGGGGGCGGTCCTCCGTCAAGTACAGCCGTCGTCCCGCCGGGTCCACCGCGACGGCCTCGTGGGCGTAGGTGCCCAGCGCGGCGCGACGCACGCCCTGCGAGGGACTCATCGGATTGCACTCCCACACATGTCCGCCGTCCCATTCCTCACAGGACAGCCACGTGCCCCACGGCGTCGGCCCTCCCGCGCAGTTGGCGATGGTTCCGCCGAGGATGCGATAGGCGCCCACCACGCCGCCTCCACCATCGAAGCGCAGCGCGGAGGCCCCGCCGAGCAGGGGCAACTCGCTGTTGGACGTGTAGACCCATCCGCCGTCGCCCGTGGCGAAGCACGTGCCGCCATCGGGGCTCCCGTGCCAGGAGTAGCTCGTGCCAGGGACGACCTCATTCGTGCGCGCGACGACGCGAGAGGTGAAGCCCGCGGGCAGTCGCAGGCCATGCGCATCCGGCGTTCCCGAGAGGGCACCATAGGGGCCGGGTCCCGGTCGGGAAGGGGCCGCATAGGCCTCGCGCCAGAAGCCGGGCCCCAGGACGAGCAGTCCGCTGCTCATCGCGGTGAGTCGAAGGAAGTTCCTGCGCTGCATGGGCGTGCTCCAGTGCGTGGACAAGCCCTGGAGACTGGTTCGTGTGACGCCCCGCGCCCATCGCGCTCCGAGGGCGGGGGCCTGTCCACCCGGGGACACGACACCGCGCGCGCCCCTGGACGACAGGACGCGCGCGGCGGAGTTCTTCGGGCTCGGGGCTACATCTCCACCGGCGGCGTGCAGTCGACGTCCGGGCAGAGTTCCCCTGGCGGGCAGTAGCAGCGGTCCGCCACGAGGATGTTCACCAGGGACGAGGCCTCACCGAAGTCGATGGCCGTTGTCGCGTCGACTCGCACCCGCATCCGCCACTGGAAGGCATGCGGGCCCTGGGTGGTGGGCGCGGTGGCGGTGAAGCTGAAGGTCCGCTCGGCGCCGGGTTTGACGCGGTCCCCCAGCTCCAGGGGGATGGACGCGTGGCCCCAGTTGTTGCCCCGGAACTCGGGCAGTGGCGCGAGCTGGACGCCCGGGAGTTCTCCCCACGTCGTGTCACCCGAGTTCCTCATTCGAAGGGTGACGGGGAAGCTCTGTCCCGGCTCCACGCGCGTGGGCACCGTCTGGCTCACGAAGGTCGCGTGGGCCCTGGGGATGACCTGGACCGTCGTGCTCTGCGTGGCCTGGCCGAAGGCCCCGGTCTGGGTCTGCCACATGCGCCACTGGAGCGCCTGGGGGCCCGAGGTGAGGGGCGCGTTGACGGTGACGGAGAAGGTCTTCTCCGCGCCCGGCGCGACTTCTTCTCCGGGGGCGAGCGCTCCGTTCGAGCTGCTCCACGCGGAGGACAGGTTGCGCAGGGAGAAGCCGGTGTCCGCGCGCCAGGCCTGGGTGCCCGTGTTCCGCATCGTCACGTGGTAGGTGAAGGCGTTGCCCCCCATCACCGTGGTGGGGCCGGACTGCCGGACGAAGGCTGCGTCGCGCGGAGGCAGCGTGACGGTGATGGTGACGGGTTCGGTGAACGCGCCGAAGTAGACCGGCTGTTCGAAGGTGTCCTGAACCATCCGCCAGGACATGGTGTAGACGCCGGGCGTGGTGGGCGCGGTGAGCGTGTCGGAGAAGGTCAGCTCCTGACCGCGAGCCGCCGAGTCCGTCGGGTTGAGGTAGATGCGCTGCCGTCCCCACGTGCTGCTCGCCGCAGGCTGGGAGCCGAGCCGATAGAAATGGGCCAGCGTCCAGGTGTCGCTGCCCGTGTTCTTCATCGTGAAGGTCGCCTGGAACGTGCTTCCGACCACCACCGTGGTGGGGACGGACTGCCGGACGAAGGCCGAGTCGCGCAAGGGCACCGTGACGTCGATCTGCCGCTCGGGCGTGGGCGCGCCGAACAGGCCGTGTCCCTCCTTCATCATCTGCCACCGGAAGGGGTGGGTGCCCAGCGCGTACGGCGTGGTGACGGTGAACAGGAACGTCTTGTTCGTCTGGGGCGCGATGCTCTCGCCGGGCGCCAGCTCCACGCGGTCCGTTCCCCAGAAGGCCGTGTTGCCCGCGGGGGCGATGGACTGGAGCCTGAAGCCCGAGGCGGCCGTCCAGGGCTCCGTGCCCGTGTTCCGCATCGTCACGCTGACGCTGTAGACCCGGTCCGCCTGCATGAAGGTGAGGACCTCCTGGAACCAGAAGCTCGCGTCATGCGCCGGGCCGGGGCATCGGAAGGTGAGGTCGCGAGACAGGCCGCTTCCCTCGTCGTCGACGACGGCGAGCCTCAGCGTGGCGTCGGTGCCCGCCGTGCAGGTGCCTTGCGCGAAAAGCTCCGAGGATGCGGTGAGGGTGGCGTTCGCGAGGGAGGACCAGGTCTGGTGGTAGGGGCTGACTCCGCCCGAGGCCAGGGTGCTGGCGCAGCTGAAGGTCCCTGGGCCCGTGCCCGGGCCGCACGTGGGGGCGGGGAGGTGCAGGGCGGTGATGACGGCCTTGGAGGCATCCAGCATGCCGGCGCCGCAGGTTCCGGGCACGCAGCCCGGGACGGTGTTGACGGCCTGGAGGAGCCGTTGGGTGATTTGGGCCGAGGTCCAATGGGGACGCTGGGTCATGAGGAGCGCGGCGACGCCGGCGACATGTGGCGCGGCCAGCGAGGTGCCGGACAGGTAGCGGTGGCAGAAGTCCTGACCGAACACCGTGGGGCCGGGCTTGGACACGGCCCACGCGGAGACGCTTCCGCCCGTCCCGTTGTACGGCGCCATGGGGGTGAGGTCATTGCAGGCCAGCCCATCGCCGAAGAACTCCGGGCCGCCACCCGGCGCTGTGAGCGTCACCGACGGGCCCCTGTTGCTGTACGGCGCCAGTTGCCCGTTCGGCATCGTCGCGGCCACGGCGATGACACCCTGGCAGGAGGCGGGGACGACCACGCCCGGGTCCCGGCTGTCATTGCCCGCGGCGGCGACCACCACGACTCCGGCGTTGATGGCGTTGGTGATGGCCTGCTGAATCGACGGGTAGTCGAGGCAGCTCGCCACATGGGGCGCCCCCGTGCCGAAGCTCATGTTGATGACCCTGGCGCCGTTCTGGACGGACCAGTCGATGGCTCGGCCCACGTTGCTCAGGATGGGCGCGTCGTCCGTCGAGGAGACCTTCACGGGCAACAGCGTGCAGTCCTTGCAGACGCCCGCGACGCCGTAGGTGTCCCACTTCGCGCCGAGGATTCCGGCGACATGCAGGCCGTGGTGCCACCGGCCATCCGACGTCGGGTCCGCGTCCGAGGCTCCCGGTGTTTCGTAGCCGAAGTCATGACCCACGCCCCACCGGTCCGCGAGGTCCGGGTGCGCGAGCTTCCCGGAGTCCAGGACGGCGATCTTCACGTTGCCGGTGACGGTCTGCCACGCCTCGGGCAGGTGGATGGCGGGGTAGTGCCATTGCAAGCTGTAGTAGGGGTCGGTCGGTACGGAGAAGTAGTGCAGGTAGAGGTCTTCGTGCGCGTACTCGACGTCGGAGCGCAGGCGCAGTGCCTCCACGGCGGCCAGGGTAAGGGCCTCCTGTTCGTCCACGGATTTGTTCGTCAGCGATTCCGTGGAAGAGAGGGTCCAGATCTCCGCGCCCACGGGAAGCACGTCCGCCTGCTGGAACGTCAGGCCATTGAGGGTCATGGGCGCGCTGACGGTGGAGGCCTTGCCCTGGGTGGACGGCCGGAACTTCACGATGACCCGGCCCGGGACGAAACGCGGGAGGGCCGCCCGGGGCTCCTCCAGCTTCGAGGAGGACTGGAGCGCGGGCGCGGGCCTTGGGTCCGGAGCGGGCGGTTCTCCGCAGTTGGCCCAGAGGACCAGGAACAAGCAGGCTTGAAGGCAGTACAAAAAACGGGATGAGTGCACAGGCGTTTCCTGGGGATGACAGCGATTTCGGAAGACTTCGAGTTCCGATGCCTCTTACGGTCGCTGGCGGCGCGCTGGTTGATGGGCACTCCAATTCTCGGCGCTCAGAAGGGCCGCGGTTCCGGATGGGCACGAGGACGTCCCCGGAAATTCTGCCTCCCAGGAATATGCGGTAGGCTTCGGACTGACATGGCCTTGCAACCCGGCGACAGGTTTGGCCGATACGAGCTGGTGTCCTGGCTTGGTCGGGGTGGAATGGCGGAGACGTGGCGAGCCCGGTGGACGGGCGACGCTGGTGTGACGAAGGCCGTCCTCATCAAGAAGGTGCTTCCGGAGTTCGTGGCGGACGAAGCCTTCGTGTCGATGTTCATCAACGAAGCGCGCATCTCCGCCACGTTGTCCCACGGCAACATCGCGCAGGTCCTCGACTTCGGCCGCGTGGAGGGTCAGTACTATCTGGCGATGGAGTTGGTGGACGGCCAACCGCTGCACCACATCATGAAGCGCGCGGTGAGGACGGGACTGCCACGGTTGCCCATCCCCCTCGCGACGTACGTCGCCCTGGAGATGTGCCGAGGCCTGCACTACGCGCATGCGCGCACGGACGACAAGGGCAACCCCCTGGGCATCGTCCATCGCGACATCTCCCCCGACAATGTCCTCATCAGCTACGAGGGCCAGGTGAAGATTGTCGACTTCGGCATCGCCAAGGCCCGCCTGGTTCGCAACTTCCAGACGGAGCCCGGGGTGGTGAAGGGGAAGTACATGTTCTTCTCCCCGGAGCAGGCCCGGGGGCTGGAGGTGGATGCGCGCACGGATGTCTGGGCCACGGGACTGGTGTTGTACGAGATGCTCTGTGGCCAGTTGCCTGTGACGGGCACCCAGGCCGCGGTGCTGATGCGCATGGCGCACGGCGAGTTCCCCTCGCCCCGGGCGGTGTTCCCGGAGCTTCCGGAGGAACTCGACGCGCTGGTCATGAAGGCATTGTCAGTGGACGTCTCGGGGCGTTTCGACTCCGCGAATGCCTTTGGGGATGCGCTGGCGGGGTTCCTGTATTCGTATGCGCCACGGTTCTCGGCGATGAACCTGGCCTATCTGACGCGGTCATTGTTCCGCGAAGACGTGGCGCAAGAGGGACGGGAGTTGTCCGTGCCCGCCTCATTCCTCGATGAGCTGACCCTGTGGCGGCAGCCGCCGCCAGCGCCACCTTCGACACCGCCTCGGTTGGCGAAGGAAGAGGGCTTGAGCGAGGACGGGGCGCCGAAGTCGTTGCCACAGCGGACGAAGCGCAAGGTGTTGCCCGCGGTGGTGGTCCCCGAGCCACGGAGCAAGTCCTCGAGTTCGTTCCTGGGGTTCGCCCTGGTCGTGATGCTGGCGGTGGGATTGGGTTTGGGCGCCTATGCGTTTCTGCGGGATGAGAACGGAAAGAACGTTCAAGACACGCTCGTGGTGACACGAGACACGAAAGCCGACTCGAAGACGGAGCGAGCACCCGGCGACTCCCCGGTCGCCTCCGACGCCGCTGTTTCCCCTACTCCTGTGAGTGAGATGGTTCGCCAGGCCAGGGCCCTGCTCAATCACAACGAGAACCGGGGTGCGTTGGTTGTCACCGCCCAGTGCTTGAGGACGGCACCTGATGATGCCGACTGTCATGTGCTGAGTGGAATCGCCTACGATCGACTCCACATGCGGCAGGCGGCAATCGGGCATTTCAGGCAATTTCTCGCGGCGGCCCCCATGAACCACCCGATGCACGCAACGGTCGCGACGCTGGTCAAGCGCTACGACGAATTGCGCGCATTGGGTGAGCAGTGACTCCCGCTCAGTCGACGAGCAGGCGCTTCACGGGAGCGGGGTCGACCGCCACCATCAGCGGACGGGCGAAGTTGCTGAAGGAGACCAGGGCCTGTCCTGGCGCGAGCCGGGTCACCCGGTTCCAGAGGCTCTCGTCGATGCTTCCGACGGTGCGTTGCATGCGGGAGATGACGGAGCTGTCGGTCATCTTGTGGATGATGAAGTTGTTGAGCAGGCCCAGCACCTCATTGGGAAGGTGTTGAGGGAGCTGCGTGACGAAGACGAGCCCGAGCCAGCGCTTGCGTCCGCGTTTGGCGATGCGGGCGACCTGCTCGAAGAGCACGGGCATCTGGCTGATGCGGCTGGCGGACAGGAACTCGTGTGCCTCCTCGATGATGATGAGCACCGGGGTGACGGCCTGGTCCTGATTGTTCGCCTTCTCGTAGCGCGCCTCCTGCGCTTCCTGGAGTCCCCGCAGGATGTCCGCGATGACCAGGTTGTTGAGCTGGGGCGAGTCCGTGTCCGACAGGTCGATGACCGAAACGCGCCCCGGCGCGAGCATCGAGTTGTAGGCCACGCCCGGCGCGGACCCCACGTCGAAGATGTTGAGTCGCCGCAGGCGGTGGAGCTTGCTGGCCAGGGCCTTCCAACTGATTTCGGCCCTGCTGCTCTGGGCCATCACCCGGCGCATGACCATCCCGGGGTTGCTCTTGAACTCGCTGTGGAGCGAGAGCGTGTGTCCTGGCGGAGGTGTGGCTTCCTCGGGCGCCGGGGCGTCCAGTCCCTCGAGTGCCTCCAGCAGAGGCTCCTTGCGTCGTGACGCGGCACGAGGACGAGGCTTGGCCTCCGCGCGGCCCTCGTCACTGAGGCTGTAGATGTAGGCGCTCACGACGTCCAGCACGTGCTGGATGGTCATCCGGGGGTAGCCGGTCGACAGCTCGTCCACGTCCAGCGCCTGTTGTTTCTCCTGGTCGCTCAGCGGGAAGATCTTGAAGTCCTCCAGGAGCAGCTTGGTGACGTCGTAGGCCTTGAGGAAGCGCTCCTGCTGTGCGTCCGACATATCCAGGATTTCGGCCAGGGCATAGGGCGACAGGCTGGAGAAGTTCAGGGCGAAGCGGTGCAGGTTCTTGTGGCGCGGGTTGCGGCTGGAGCGGCCCGTCAGGTGATGGAGGTGCAGGTCCCTGACGCCTTGAGGCCGCTGGCCCCTGCGCTTGAGGGCCTCCAGCATGGCGACGTGGTCCGTGGGTTCATCCACATGCGTGTACTCGCCCTCCACGTCGAAGATGACGGTGGCGATGCCCTCCGCCTGGGCGCGGTGGATGAGCGTGGCCACGGTGGTGGACTTGCCACCGCCCGTGGTTCCGATGATGCCGGTGTGGCGGGGCAAGACGGATTTGTCGCGCGCGTTGAGGCGGGCCTCCATGCGCTCGTAGCCCACGACGACGCCCAGACACAGGTCGCCGCCCACGCCGAGCACGCGCTCGCTCTCCTTTTCATCCAGCACGAACACGGGGCTCTGGGGGCGAGGCCGGAAGCGGGGAGGCTTCAGCGTCCCCTCCACCTCTTCGCCCAGGAGCTCCACCTCCGCGCGGCCGTGGTAGTCGAACGTGTAGGTGAGCTTCTTGCCGTGCGTCACCACGCCAATGGCCATCGTCGAGTTGGCGGGGACGGCGTTGGGCTCCGCGAAGGGGCCTCGGACGACGACACCCAGGTAGGTGCGCTTGTCCTCGCGCGACTTCACCCGCACCAGTGTCTGCGAGGCGAGCAGGTGGATGTCATCGCGAGCGAGCAGGACGGTGAGGAGGTTGTCCTCGCTCGACGTGGTGTCGAAGTGGGTGAAGCCCGCCGCCAGCTCCAGTTCGGGGTCGAGCGGGGCCGCCGTCGTGTCGTTCCTCAGCTCCTCGATCGCGGCGCGGGCCTCCGGTGGCATCGAACGGACGACGTCGCCGCGCCCCTCGCGCGCGGTCATCGGCGGGGGTGTTGCCGGGGGCGGTGCTGCCGG